>JAUZEX010000240.1 GCA_030838815.1 Actinomycetota bacterium | reverse complement strand
GGGGGGGGCGGGGGCGGCGCACCCGGCCCCGCCGGCCGAGGAACTGGGGGGCGGGGGGCGGGAAGCCGTTGAAGGACGAGGCGTAGCTCGTGGTGTAGGCGCCGGCGGAGCCGATGTAAAGCCGGTCGCCGGTGGCGAGCGCCGCCGGCAGCGGAACGCCGTAGAACATCGTGTCGCTGCTGTCACAGGACGGGCCGGTGACCGTGGTCCGCACGCTGGCGCCGGCCGAGCGGTCCCGCCAGCTGACACCCGGGTGGGCTCCGACGGAGCGCCCCGGGCCCGGGGAGGTCAGGAGCGGGAAGGGCCAGCGGCCGCCGGTCTGGACGGCTTCCATCATCCCGTTGTAGCCGCCCACGTCGAGGTAGGCCCAACGCTCGTCGCCCCGCATCTCGACGCCGATGACGGTGGCGGCCATGACGCCGCTCTCCGCCACCAGGCTCCGCCCGGGCTCGGCGGCGATCAGCCCGGGGGAGTACGGCAGGCGCCGCAACCCCCGTCCGATGGCGGCAGCGACGGCGGCCAGCGTCGGCACCGGCGCCACGTAGCGGGCCGGGATGCCGCCGCCGAGGTCGAGCATCTCGAGCCGGATGCCGTGCCCCGCCAACTCTCCCATGACGCCGCCGCAGCGGTCGATGGCCCGTTCCCACGCCCGGGGGTCGGTGCATTGCGAGCCGACATGGAAGGTGATCCCATAGGGCACCAGCCCGAGTCGGCGGGCGAGGCTCAGGAGGCGTACGGCCTCGCCGGCCGTGGTGCCGAACTTGCGCGACAGAGGGAAGAGGCTGTGGCCGTCCTCGACCTGTATCCGCACATAGACACTGGACCCGGGGGCGGCCTCGGCCAGCTTGTAGAGCTCCCCCTCGGAGTCGAACGCGAAGCGGTGCAGGCCCGCCCGGTAGGCGTCGGCGACGTGCGCCGGCGGTTTGACGGTGTTGCTGAACAGCACGTCGGACGGAGCGATCCCGGCGCCGGTCGCGATGTCGAGTTCGTAGATCGAGGCGATCTCGACGCCGGCGCCGAGGCGGGCCAGCGTCTCGACGACCTCGGGCATCGGGTTCGACTTCACGGCGTAGAACAGGCGCACCTGCGGCAGCAGATCGCTCAGGTCCTGGTAGCGCCGCTCGACGGTCGCCCCGTCGCAGATGAGGAAGGGCGTCGGGTGGGTGAGCGTGTCGAGGCGGGCGGGCGCCAGTGCCGGGGGCCAGGCCCGGGGGGGCGGCGGCGTCCGGAGATCAAGGGTGGGGGGCACGACAGCAGGACGCCGCACCGGGCCGGAAATGACGCAAACGCCTCGCAAAAGCCTGAATTTGCGGCATGGCCGCAGAACGGACCGGGGAATCAGCGCCGCAGCGCGGGGTCAGGCCTCCAGTAGATCGGGCTGGCGCCGCACGATCATCTCGTACAGCGGCTGGAAGTTGAACCAACCGATGGTGTGGCTGCCGACCTGGCGGTAGGTGTGGGCGGCGTCGTCGGCCTCGATGAGGACGGGCGTCCCGGCGGCCTCGGCCATCAGCTGCGACTGGCACGCCCGGTCCATGGCGATGAACCAGAAGGCCGCCTCGTCGACCGTGTGCCCGACGCTCAGGAGACCGTGGTTGCGGAGGATGACCGCCTTCCGCTCCCCGAGGGCGTGGGCGATTCGCTTGCCCTCCTCGACGTCGAGGACGACACCGGTGTAGTCGTCGAAGAGGCCGTGGTCGCCGTAGAAGGCGCAGGCGTCCTGCGTCAGCGGGTCGAGGAGACGGCCGAGCGCCGACCAGCTCTTCCCGTACATCGAATGGGAGTGGGCGGCCGCCACCACGTCCGGCCGGGCGGCGTGCACCTGGGAATGGATGGCAAAGGCGGCCCCGTTCACCGGCCGGCCACCCTCGACCACCACGCCGTCGCCGTTGAGCAGAACGAGGTCGCGGACCCGGATGTGGGCGAAGGGCTCGCCGAAGGGGTTGACCCAGAAGTGGTCGGGCCGTTCCGGGTCACGGGCCGTGATGTGGCCCGCCACCCCCTCCTCGTAGCCGAAGTGGGCGAAGAGCCGGAAGGCGGCGGCCAGGCGCTGCTTGCGGTGGAGGCGTTCCTCCCCCACGGTCGCGAACGCCGGCGGCAGGGGAAGGCGGAGCTCGGCCATGGCCCGAGATTACCCCCACTTGTCCCGGGTGAGTGGGGGCGGGCCGGCCCGGCGTCACCCGTCCGGACTAGCCCAGGACTAGCCCCCGCCCATCAAATCGGACTTAAGGCCTGGAAAAGATAGTCCTTTCTGCTCAACCCGCCGGGAGGGCCAGCCGAAGCACTGGCCACAACGCAGAACGGATTCGGTTCGGGCATCGCCGCACGAATGGATCGGGGCGATGCAACAAAAAAGGGAGAGCCATCACCATGTTCGATCTCGTTCCCCGCTGGGCCCTCGCTCTCGGTGTCGGAGCCATCAGCGCCGCCGGAGTCAGCACCGTCGCCATCGGTTCGGCCAGCAGCACCCAGCCGGCCTGCGCCGAGAGTCACTCGTCCGTCCTCGACGCCAACGCCTGTGCCAACGGCCAGTCCGCCACCGACGCCCTCATGGGCATCGACCAGCTGAAAGGCCAGCTCACCACCGCCGTGAGCGGCGCCCAGAGCCAGGTCCAGTCGATCGTGGCCGACGCCAAGTCCCAGGTCGCCTCGGCGTCCACCTCCGCCCAGTCGACGCTCGGCTCGACCATGGCCACCGTGACCGGTGCCGGCGACCTCACCCCGGCCTTCACCACGGCCAGCAACACGATCGGCAAGGTGTTCACCGACGTGAACAACTCGCTCGGCGTCGCCCAGACCAACGCCGTCAACGCCCTCTCGGTGCTCCCGGCCGCGCTGGACGCCCCGACCCTGGCCCTCAGCCAGGCGCAAGCGGCGGTGCTTCAGGCCAAGACGACCGCCGACGCCGCCGTGGCCTCGGCTCAGCAGGCCGTCAACTCGGCCGTCGACCAGGCCCAGGCCCAGGTCAACTCCGCCCTGTCCACCCTGCAGAACACCATCAACGGCGCTCTCTCGAACGCCAGCACCGCCGGCAACTCCGGCCTGGCCGGCATCCTCGGCAACGCCAAGTCCCAGGTGGCCGGCGTGCAGTCGACCCTCTCCGGGGCCCTGGCCCAGGTGAACGGGGCGGTGGCGTCGGTCCAGAGCACCGTGAGCAGCGTCCCGGCCCAGGTCAGCGGCGCCATCAGCTCGGTCAAGAACAACCCCCAGGGCACGGTCACCAGCACGGTGAGCAGCCTCCCCGGCGTGAGTAGCCTCGGCACCACCGCCAGCTCCGTCACCGACACGGTCAACGGTGCGGTCAACACCGTCACCGGTGCCGTCGGCGGCCTGCCCAGCACGGTGACCGGCACGGTCGGCGGGGTGACCAACACCCTGACCGGCACCCTCAACGGCGTCCTCGGCGGCGTGCTCGGCGGGACGAGCGCCAGCGGCTCCGCCTCGGTGGGCACCGGCGGCGGGCTGCTCGGCCTGAACCTCGGCCTGTAGCCGCACATCGGCGGGCCTCGCCCGCACCCTGACATCCGCCTTCCAACGGTGGCCCCCGGTCTCGACCGGGGGCCACCGCCGCGCCCCGGCCCGGATCCTCGGCCCCGAAACCGGCACCTCAGGTTACGAAACGGTGCCGTCCGGCCAAACGTGAGGAATCCTGAGGAAGGGGCGGAAGGGGCGCGCCGGGGACGCCTCGAACCGATTCACGGTCACGGGGGTCAAATCGCCCCTGACCCGCTTCCGCTCCTCATGACCCGACTCCCTCTTCCGCCACCGCGCCGTCCCCGATCGCTGCTCGTCGCAGCGGTGGCGGTGGCGTGCACGGGGCCGCTGGCCGCCCGGCTGGTCCCGGCTTCGGCCGCCGTGCCGGCCCCGATCATCAGGACGATCGCCGGCCGGGGAGTCGGCCGCACCCCGCAGGGGAAGAGCGCCGTGCTGTCGGAGCCCCGCACGGCGGCCGTCGACGACACCGGCGTGATCTTTTTCACCGACACCGGCCACAACCAGATCCGCCGTCTCGACCCGACCACCGGGATCGTCACGGTCGTGGCCGGCTCGGGCCAATCCGGAGCGCTCGGCGACGGAGGGCCGGCCACCGGCGCCTCGCTGGCCATGCCCCACGGGGTCGCTGTCGACAACCGCGGCCACCTCTACATCGCCGACAGCGCCAACAGCGCCATCCGCATGGTCGATCTCAGCAACGGTCTGATCACGAGGGTGGCCGGGTCGGGCCACGCGGGCTACGGCGGCGACGGCGGCCCGGCCGCCGCCGCCCAGCTCGACCATCCCCGCTTCCTGCTGGTGGCGCCCGACGGCAGCCTGATCGTGGCCGACACCGGCAACTACCGCGTCCGCCGGATCGACACCGCCGGCGTCATCACCACCATCGCCGGGACCGGGACAGCCGGCTACGCCGGCGACGGCGGACCGGCCCGTGCCGCCCAGCTCGACGACCCCCGGGGGCTGGCCCTCGACGCCGCCGGCAACCTCTACGTCTCCAACGCCGAGGCCGTCCCGCGGCCGTCCATCCGCCGGATCGACACCGCCGGCGTGATCACGACGATCGCCGGAGGACTGCCGGCCGGCTACTCCGGCGACGGTGGACCGGCCATCGCCGCCGCCCTCAACGTCCCCCGCAGCATCGCCGTCTGGCAATCCGACCTCTACATCGCCGACAGCGCCAACAACCGCATCCGCCACATCGACCTGACCACCGGGATCATCGACACGGTGGCGGGGACCGGCGCCCGGGGCCAGGGAGGCGACGGCGGCCCGGCGGCGCGGGCCCAGCTCGACGACCCCCGGGGCGTGGCCGCCACCCCGGCCGGCGACCTCGTCGTCG
>JAUZEX010000233.1 GCA_030838815.1 Actinomycetota bacterium | reverse complement strand
CCGCTGGGCGGTCGCCCTGTCGACCCGCTCGATCTTGCGCCGCGCGCCGTCCGGGAAGCGGACCCAGGCCATCCACCGGCCGGCGCTCTCGTTCCAGCGAACCGTGGGCGCCGACGCCATCCAGACTGGCTACGTCGGGGTTCTCCAGGCCCTCTGACGAGGGCCTTTCCGGTGGAGCCAGGGGGATTTGAACCCCCGACCTCTTGCATGCCATGCAAGCGCTCTGCCAACTGAGCTATGGCCCCGGGTGCGGCGAGTCATGGTAGCAGGGGGCCGCTGGGACTTCGGGTGTGCGGACGGAGGCGCCGGGTCGGGAAGGGTCGAACCGCCCGATCCGGACCTTTGGCGGCATCGGGGCTCATGTGGCCCGAGGGCGGGCCGATAAGACCCCTATCGCAGCGCGAGATAAACGGATCGGGCAGGGAAAGGAACGGACGGGGATGGACTGCGAGGCGGACGGGACCATCGACCTTGAGACCGCGGCGCGCCTACTCGGCGTGCACTACCAGACGGCCTATCGCTGGGTGCGGACCGGTTTCCTTCCCGCCGTGAAGGAGCCTGGCGGCTACCGGCTGGCACCGGCTGATGTCGAGGCTGTCGCGACCCTGCGTACCGCCCGTCGTCCCCTCGCGTACACGGGGCGGGCCCGGGACTGGGACCGCCTCCGGGAGCAACTGCACCGTGCCCTCGTGGCCGGTGATGACACCGCCGCCCGCCGCGTCTTCGAAATGGTCCACCTCGCCCGGGTGCCGGTCCTCGACCAGTGCGAGGAGCTGCTGGCGCCCAGCCTGCGGCGGATCGGCGACGAGTGGGAGACCGGTGAGCTGTCCGGCGCCCGGGTCAGGATCGCCGCCGGTATCGCCGAGCGGGTGCTCGACTGGGCCGTCGGACGCCTCGACGTTCCCGATCCCGCCAAGGGCGTTGCGCTGGTGGTCACCCCGAAGGGCGAAGACCACCGCCTCCCCTCTCTCATGGCCGGAGCGGTGTTGCGGGACGCGGGCTGGGCTTTCCGCGAGATCGAGGGCGTGGCGGCCTCCGAGGTGGTCGATCTCGCCCGCCGGATCCGTCCGACGTTGGCCGTCGTCTCGGTGACGCTGCCCGAAGCCGCGGACGCCGCCGCCGAGATGCGGGTTGACCTCGGCGAGTCGCTCTGTCTTCCGGTGCTCATCGGGGGAGCGGGGAAGTCCCTCGCGGTGCTCCAGGACGACGCCCAGGCGCTCCGGCCCCGCGCTTAGATCAACCCCGGTCGAACCAACATTCCGGGTGCAGCACCGAGCCGGGCCGCGCCAGCCGCTCGCCGTCCGCGCCGTAGAGCTGTCGCACCGCCGTGCTCGGCGGCACCTCTGCCTCGGCCCGCGTCCAGGAGTAGTCGCCAGGGAGGGCCGGCAGAGCATCGGCGACGTCGGGCGGAAGCACTCCGTCGGGGTCACGCTCGGCTCGGGCGGCCTCAAAGGCCATCCGGAGGGCGATCTCCTCGGCGAGGGTTCCGGGGTCCACGGGCCCGGGGGCGTTGAGGCGCCCGACGTAGTCGTCGATCGAACGGCGGAAGCGCTCGAGCCACATGGGGTGCGAGTCTGCCCACTGGACCGCGGCGACCGGGAGGTGGGCGAAGACCGTATCGCCGACGAGGCGGTCGCCGGCCTCCACGGACGGGATGTCGTCCTCGGCCAGATCGACGAGCCAGGCGAGCTCAGCCTGAAGGACGAAGACCGTCCGAGGGGTCAGGGCGCACCCGTCACAGCCGGCGCGGCCGCATCCGCAGCCCGGCCTGGCCGCTCGCCACCGTGCCCCGAAGGACACCCTCTCCTGTTGCGGTCTCATGTGGAACCATCGTCCTCAAACTGATCGGGGCGCGGACAGGTTGGAGGGTCTGCCCGGAAGGAAACGCGGCGGTAAACAGAAAGAGATTGGAAATCGCCACGTTTGGGGAGTTCCCCGAGTGTAGCTACCGGCCTCCTGAGGGGGATGGGGGTGAAAGTGGATCTGGAGTCAGCAGCGCGCACGCTCCGGGTGCACTACCAGACCGCGTACCGCTGGGTGCGCACGGGTCTTCTCCCGGCGGTCAAGGTCGGGTCGGAGTACGAGCTCGACCCTCGGGACGTGGCCGAGTTCTCCGACGGCCGGTGGGCCCGGCGAGCAACCGTGGAGCCGGGAGCCGACCCGGATCTCCTGGCCGCTGAGCTGTCCCTGGCTCTCGTCGCCGGCGATGAAGACGCCGCCCGGTGTCTCGTGGCGGCCGTCCACCAGGCGGGCACGTCCCCGCTGGCGTTGTGCGAGACCGTCATCGCGCCGGCGGTACGCGAGGTCGCTCAGCGGCGGGAGTCGGGCGCCATCTCGGCCGCCGACGGACGGGTGGCCACCGCAATCTGCGAACGGATCGTCGGCGTTCTGGCCTTTCCCCCCCGAGGCCGTCCCCGGGGAGCGGCGGTGGTCGCCGGGCCGGAAGGGGCCCGGCACCGCCTACCGGGTCTCCTGGCCGTCCTGGCCCTTCGGAGCGACCGCTGGCGGGTGTACGACCTCGGCGCGAATGTGCCGGCCCTCGACGTGATCGACTTCGTCAGCGACCGGGCCGTGGACCTCGTGGTCCTGGCGGCGCCGGCCGGGCACCACGGCGCCGATGGAGTACGGGCGGCGATCCAGGGAGCAACGGCGGTGCCGGTGCTTCTCCACGACCCCGGGGCGCCGCTCGGCGAGCTCATCCGGAACGCCAGCGGGTTGAGGACCCTCGACACCCAAACCCGCTAACCAGTCTCTCCCCGTGATTCCCAAATGCCGAGTCGGCGGAAAAGATTTTAGTTCCGACTAAATGGGCTGGTATCGGGTCGATGCCCGGTCGCTTCGAGCGCCGCCCTCGGTCTACCCGAAAGCATCTGCGCACGTCAGCGGCCGTAAAAATGGAGGACCAGGTGGGGCTCCCGCCTGAGCCCGGCGCCCCGGGCGGGAACCGCCACCGAAATAGCCGCCCGCAACCCGGTCCCTTGAGAGCAGGATCGTCTTTACCGGTCACCGAAAATGTCGATGCTTCGACGCGCCGAAGCACCTTGGGGGAGGGGAAGGGATGGATCTGGAATCGGCGGCGGCGGTGCTCGGTGTGCACTATCAGACCGCCTACCGCTGGGTCCGCGCCGGTCTCCTCCCGGCGGCGCAGGTCGGCCTGGGCTACGAGCTCGACCCGGACGACGTCGAGGCCGTCCGACAGGAGCGCCATCGGCGCCGCTCGCCCCGCGGGGGTCATCAGGCGACCGACTGGTGGGGCGAGGGCACGGAGCTCGTGCAGTCCCTCCTCTGCGGGGACGAGGGCGAGGCACGGCAGCAGCTCGAGCGCCTCCAGGCCGAAGGGGCGACGCCGCTGGCGCTCTGCGAGATGCTGGTGGCGCCTGCGTTGCGCCGACTCGACATCTCGCGGGCCGCTGGGCTCGTCCTGCCCGCCGAACTCGTGGTGGCGGCCGATCTCTGCCAGCGGTTGGTCGGGGCGATGGCTGCGCCCCTCCGGGGCCGGCCGAGGGGCCTCGCCGTCGTGGCCAGTCCCGTCGGCGAGCGCCATCGCCTTCCGAGCCTGATGGCCACCGCCGCCTTGAGGGGCTGCCGGTGGCGGGTGCAGCACCTGGGCAGCGACGTACCGGCCCGGGACCTGATCGAGTTCGTCGAGGAAACGCTCCCGGACCTGGTGGTGCTGTCCGTGACCATGCCGACCCCCGACACGGACGAGTTCTGCGAGGCCGTGTCGACGTCGACCAGCGTGCCGGTGATGACCGGCGGCGCCGGCCGGTCGCTGGGGGACCTCCTGTCCGGCATCGATCAGGCGACGGCGGCCGCCACACGCCCCGGGTTGCCCGCCCTTCGAGGCGACGGTCGGGTAATGGCCGGGAGGGCGCCCGAAGCCCGCCGGTAGACTCCTCGACCTATGAGCGAGGGCTACGACGTCCAGGCCGTGGAGGCCAAGTGGCAGCAGGTCTGGGAGGA
>JAUZEX010000137.1 GCA_030838815.1 Actinomycetota bacterium | reverse complement strand
CGGCGTCGGCGTGGGGCTCGTCACGGGTGTTGATGATCGGCCGCGACCGGGTGGTGGCCGACGACACGCCCTCCCAGATGTGCTCCGCCCGCTGCGACACGCAGTACATGGCGCCCCGGGCCGTCTGGAGGACCTTCCCCGCCCCGGCGAAGATCTGCCGGCTGACCAGGAACGGGATGAGGACGTCGGTGAAGCGGGCGAAGTCGCCTTCCCGCTCGACGAGGTAGTTCTCGTGGCAGCCGTAGGAGTTGCCGGCCGAGTCGGTGTTGTTCTTGAACAGGTACACCTCGCCCCGGATGCCCACCACCCGGAGCCGCAGCTCGGCCGACATGAGGAGGCTCTCGAGGATCCGCTCCCCCGCCTTGTCGTGGACCACCACGTCGTAGATGGAGTCGCACTCGGGCGTGGCGTACTCGGGGTGGGAACCGACGTCGAGGTAGAGCCTCGCCCCGTTCTCCAGGAAGACGTTCGACGAACGCCCCCAGGAGACCACCCGACGAAAGAGGTAGCGGGCCACCTCGTCAGGGCTCAGGCGACGCTGGCCCCGGAGGGTGCAGGTCACGCCGTACTCGTTCTCGAGACCGAAGATCCGACGTTCCACGTACGAAGTGTACGGCCCGGGCCGCTCTCCGCGGGTCGGCCCCGGTGGTCATATGTGTCAACTCCCCCGTACCATGAGGCGGTGGACGGAGTGAACGAGCGGGTGCGTATGGCCCGGCTCACCACGGTGGGCGGCTCGTTCGCGGCCCGGGTGCTCGAAGCCCGCCTCCAGGACGAGGGCCTCACCGTGGCCCTCCGGGGGTGTGTCGACAGCCCCTACGCCTTCACCGTCGGGGCCATGAGCCGCGTCGACGTCTTCGTGGCCGAGGACGACATGGAGGACGCCAAGCTCGTCATGCTCGTCAATGAGGTCGACTCGGTGCTCGACCTGCCCCCGCAGCGGGAGCGGCCCCGGGATCCCTGGGGCGACCGGGCCTTCTGGGTCGTGCTGGTGGCCGTCGTGCTCCTCGGCGTCATCCCCGTCGTGCGCATGGCGACGGGCGGCTAGCCGGCCGAGAGCAGTTCGGCGACCTCGCCGTCCTCGATCCGGCGGAACTTACGCCGGGGCCGGTTGCGGTCGAGGACGGCCACCTCGAGCTGGTCGGCAACGATGTCGCGCCCGTCCGGCCCGCCCAGCCCCTTCGCCCCCAGGCGGACGGCCGTCCCCAGGTCGAGCCCCTCGCCGTACTGCGCCCGCAGGTCGTCGGTGATCGCCTCCGCCTGCCCGCCGAGGACGGTGAAGCCGTGCTCATCCATCACCGTGCCGTCGTAGAGGATGTGGAACATCTCGTTGGGCTCGTCGGCGCTCTCGCCGATCTGGGCCACCAGGATCTCGACCTCGTACGGCTTCATCTCGTGGGTGAAGACCTGGCCCAGCGTCTGGGCGTAGCCGTTGGCCAGCGCCCGGGCGGTGACGTCCTCCCGGGAGTAGGAGTAGCCCCGGACGTCGGCGTGGCGGATCCCGGCGATCTTGAGCATCTCGAACTCGTTGTACTTCCCGACGCCGGCGAAGGCGATCCGGTCGTAGACCTCCGAGAGCTTGTGGAGGGTGCCGGAGGGGTTCTCGGCCACGAGGGCGATCCCGTCGGCGTACTCGAGGGCGACGAGGCTGCGGCCGCGGGCGATGCCCTTGCGGGCGTAGTCGGCCCGGTCCTTCATCACCTGCTCGGGCGAGACGTAGAACGGCATGCTCACAGCGCCGACCTCCCGGACTGGAGCAGCTCGATGGAGCGCCGTTCGACGTCGTCATCGACCAACTTGACGTACCCGTCACGGTCGATGACGGCCACCGTCGGGAAGATGCGCCGGACCAGGTCGGGGCCTCCGGTGGCGGAATCCTCGTCGGCAGCCTGGAACAGGGCCAGGAGCGCCAGATCGACCACCTCGTCCCGGGACATCCCGGCCCGGAACCCGGCCTTGATCCAGTTCCGGGCGTGGACGGAGCCGGAGCCGGTGGAGGCGAAGTCGGCCTCCTCGTACTTCCCGCCGGTGACGTCGTACTTGAAGAGGCGGCCCCCGCCCTTGCGCAGGTCGAAGCCGCAGAACAGGGGCACGACGACCAGGCCCTGCATGGCCGCCGGCAGGTTGGCCCGGATCATCTGGGAGAGCTTGTTGGCCTTGCCCTCCAGCGACAGCGGCATGCCCTCGGTCTTCTCGTAGTGCTCGAGTTCAGTCTGGAGAAGGCGGACCATCTCCATGCCGGGCCCGGCGGCGCCGGCGATGGCCATGGCCGACCAGTGGTCGGCCTGGGAGACCTTGTCGATCCGCCGGCTGGCGATGGTGTAGCCCTCGGTGGCCCGCCGGTCGCCGGCCATGACGACCCCGTCGGCGTACTTGATGCAGACGATGGTCGTACCGTGGGGGACCTCGATCGGGGCCGTGGGGGAGCCGCCGGCGGCGGGGAGGTTGGCCCCGGGAAGCGCGTCCGGGCTCGTGCGCCGGAGCAACTCGAAGAAGGAAGGACCCGGGTCGGTTCCGGGCGCGAAGAGCGGGAGTGGTTGGTCGATCACGGGCCGGGAGCCTACAACGTCGGGCGCCAAAGAGGATTGTTACCGCGGCCGGTCCAACGATCGAGGGCTAGGTCACTCCCCACCCTTCTGGACATAGTTGCGGACGAACTCTTCGGCGTTCTCCTCGAGGACCGAATCGATCTCATCGAGGAGCTCGTCGAGCTCCTCCTTGATCTTCTCGCCCTGGGCCTTGGGCGCGTCGACCTCAGCGGTCTCCGCCTCCCGGGCCTTCGGCGCCGGCTTCTGCTTTCGCTCCCGCTCAGCCATGTCGTCCCTATTTTCTTATGCGGAGAGCCGGGCCACCAAGTCGGCCGGCGTTGCGCATCCATCTAAGAGTTCATCGACGTGGGCCTTCGTACCTCTGAGAGGTTCCATCATCGGAATCCTTTTGAGGGGATCGGCCCCCAGATCGAAGATCATGCTGTCCCAATTGGCGGCCACCACGGATTCGGACCAGCGGGCCAGGCAGCGGCCCCGGAAGTACGCCCGGGTGGTGGCCGGTGGTTCAACGATGGCCTCGACGACGTCGTCCTCGTGGACCAGCCGCTCAACCTTTCCGGCCTTGACCAGCTTCTCGTAGAGGGAACGTTCGGGTCGTACATCGTGATACTGGAGGTCCATCAGGGCCAGCTTGGGGTCGCCCCACTCCAGCCCGTTGCGCGCAGCATAGGCGTCGAGGAGGTTGTACTTGGTCACCCAGTCGAGCTGCCCGTCGAGCCGGCGGGGATCGTCTTCCAAGGCCGTGAGCGTCGCTTCCCAGCGCCGCATCAGATCGGCCATCTGGGCCTCGTCGCCGCAGCTGTCGAGCCCGACCTCGTCGGCGTACTTCTGGGCCAGGCGGAAGAACTCCCACTGCAGCTCGACGGCGGTGACGCTCGACCCGTCGGCGAGGGAGAACGTCGTCCGGCAGGACGGGTCGTGGGAGATCTTGCGCATCGTCGGCACCGGGGAGGCGAGCGACAGGTCCTTGTCGATGAACCCGTCCTCGATCATCGACAGCACGACGGACGTCGCCCCCACCTTGAGGAAGGTGGCGACCTCGCAGAGGTTGGCGTCGCCCACGATCACGTGGAGCCGCCGGTACTTCTGAGGGTCACAGTGGGGCTCGTCACGGGTGTTGACAATGGGGCGTTTAAGCGTTGTCTCGAGGCCGACCTCCTCCTCGAAGAAGTCGGCCCGCTGGGAGACCTGGTAGACGGCCTCCGCCGCGCCGTGCTCGGAGCCGACCTTGCCCGCCCCGGTGATGATCTGGCGCGTCACGAACCAGGGGATCATGTGGCGCACGAGCGTGGAGAACGGCACGGCCCGGTCGACCAGGTAGTTCTCGTGGGTGCCGTACGAGTTGCCCTTACCGTCGGAGTTGTTCTTGTAGACGACGATCTCCTGGCCGGCGGGCAGTAGACGGGTGGCGGCTTGCATCGACCGGGCCAATACCCGCTCCCCGGCCTTGTCATAGCGCACGACCTGAAGGGCGTCGGTGCACTCGGGGGTGGAGAACTCCGGGTGGGCGTGGTCGACGTAGTAACGGGCGCCGTTGGTGAGGACGGTGTTGACGAGGTGGGTCTCCACCTCGGGGGGCGAGGCGTCGTCGCGGGCGAAGCCCCGGGCGTCGCGTCCGGGCGACTCGTCCTCGAAGTCCCAGCCGACCTTGCGGTGCTCCACGTAGGCGTTGACCAGCATCGACGAGGCGACGACGGGATTCCCGTCGGGAGAGCCCCGGAAGGCGATCCCGTACTCCGTCTCGATGCCGCACACCTTCGTGATGGCCACGAACTGAGACTACAGGTGCAAGGGTGTGTGGGTGTGCCCGGGAGCCATCCCGCTCCCGGGCACCGACACGCTTTCTAGAGGTACTGCCCGGTGGCGACCCGCTCGATGGAGCGGCCGCCCTCGGCCTCC
Source organism: Actinomycetota bacterium (assembly GCA_030838815.1). Taxonomy (GTDB): domain Bacteria; phylum Actinomycetota; class Acidimicrobiia; order IMCC26256; family BP-133; genus BP-133. The sequence goes on along the minus strand of JAUZEX010000137.1, from coordinate 866 downwards.
TTGCCGCTGGCGATGAGCGTCCGGATGTAGACGATGCGCTCGCCCTTCTTTCCGGAGATCTTCGCCCAGTCGTCGGGGTTGGTGGTGTTGGGCAGATCCTCGTGCTCCTTGAACTCCTGGCGGATGGAGTCGATGAGGTCCTGGGCGGTGATCCCCTTCTCCCCGCCGGCGATCAGCCGCTTGATCGAGAGCTTCTTCGCCCGCCGGACGATGTTCTCGATCATGGCCCCGGACGAGAAGTCCTTGAAGTAGAGGATCTCCTTGTCGCCGTTCTGGTACGTGACTTCCAGGAACCGGTTGTCGTCGTCGGCCCGGTACATGTACTCGACGCCGGCCTTGATCATGGTCTGGACGGCCTTGTCCCGGTCGCCCTTGGCCTTGATGAGGTCGCCCTCGGCCAGCGGCAGGTTCGGCGTCAGGTAGCGGGTGAAGATGGCCGTGGCGCCGACCTCGTCGGGCCGCTCGATCTTGATCTTCACGTCGAGCCGGCCGGGCCGGAGGATGGCCGGGTCGATCAGGTCCTCCCGGTTGGAGGCGCCGATCACGATGACGTTCTTCAGGGCCTCCACGCCGTCGATCTCCGACAGCAGCTGGGGCACGATCGTGGACTCGATGTCGGAGCTGATGCCGGAGCCCCGGGTGCGGAACAGCGACTCCATCTCGTCGAAGAAGATGATGACCGGCACGCCCTCGTCGGCCTTCTCCCGGGCCCGCTGGAAGATGAGCCGGATCTGGCGCTCCGTCTCCCCGACGTACTTGTTGAGCAGCTCCGGGCCCTTGATGTTGAGGAAGAAGGACCGGATGTTGAGGTTCCCCGTCTTCTCCGCCACCCGCTTGGCCAGGGAGTTGGCCACCGCCTTGGCGAT
>JAUZEX010000208.1 GCA_030838815.1 Actinomycetota bacterium | reverse complement strand
CGGCAGCGCCAACAACGGCGCCTGGGTGTCGTTCCGGTCATCCCCCTGCTGCGGCCAGTTCGCGCCCTGGCCGTACTGGACGGGCCAGGACGGCGGCTATCGGCTTCAGTCCCCGGCCGGAGACCGGACGCTGTACGTCTCGAACGATCCGCCGTGGCCGGACATGAACCCGAGCCCGGCCACGTCGACCCTGCCCGGGACCTGGTCGTTCGAAGCGCCGTACCACGTCGCCGCCAACACGACCCTCGACCTGACGCTGCCCGACGCCACGGCCGCCGACGTCCTCGTCGCCGACGCCGACGGCCAGCCCCGAACCGACGTCACCCTGGACTACCACGCCGACGTCACCGACCCCGTCACCCTCGCTCCCGGCGTGGTCGCCCACGCCCGCGGCTCCGACAGCCTCGCCGGGTCGCAGAGCCACTTCGCGCCGCTGCTGTTCGGCCCGTCCTCCGTCTCCCTCGTGGCCTACGACAGCCGCGACGCCGTCGCGGTGACAACGCCGATGGCCCCCGGCGCCCACCTTGGGGTCCTCACCGGCGACCGGACGGCGCCGCCGTCACCGCCGCAGGACGTGACGGCCGTCGCCGGTGACGGCAAGGTCAAGGTCACATGGAGTGCCCCGGCCAGTGATGGCGGGTCGCCCGTCACCGGCTACGTCGTCACCGCCTCCCACGGAGGATCCAACTTCAAGGCCAACGTCCCGGCGTCGGCCGCCTCGGGTGCGATCCGAGGCCTCGTCAACGGAAACGACTACCGGATCACGGTGGCGGCGAAGAACCGGAAGGGTCCCGGCCCGGCATCGGCGCCCGTCACCGTCACCCTCGACGCTTCGGCACCGACCACCACCACATCGCCCGCTCCCGCCGGGGGCGGCGGCGCCGGATCCGACCTCGGCGGCGCCGGCTCGGGCAACGGTGCCGACAGTGGCGCCGCCCGTCCCGGCTCCGGCGGCCGGTCGGGCTACTGGCTCCTCGGCGCCAACGGCGCCGTCTACCCCTTCGGCGACGCCGCCCCCTACGGCGACGCCTCGGCGGCGCTGGCCACGCCGGCGCCGACCACCGGCTCCCCGGCGGCCGCCGCCCGGGCGGTCGACATCGAGCCGACCCCATCGGGACGGGGGTACTGGGTCCTCGACAGCCGGGGCCGCGTCCATCCCTTCGGCGACGCCGGCCACTTCGGTGACGCCGTCCCCGCCCACCTCGCCGCCGGCGAGGAACCGGCCACCCTGTCGGCCAGCCCCTCGGGCGCGGGCTACTGGATCTTCACCAACCGGGGCCGGGCCCTGGCCTTCGGCGACGCCGCCGTCGTGGGCGACCTGACCGGTACCGTCCTCAACGGCCCGATCCTCGACTCCGTGGCCACACCGTCCGGCCGCGGCTACTACATGGTCGCCTCCGACGGCGGCATCTTCGCCTTCGGCGATGCCCGCTTCGCCGGGTCGATGGGGGGCAGGCCGCTCAACGAATCGATCGTGGGCATCACCGTCAGCCAGTCCGGGCCGGGGTACTGGCTGATCGCGGCGGACGGGGGCGTGTTCGCCTTCGACGCCCCCTTCCGGGGCTCGATGGGCGGCCGCCCTCTGAACAAGCCCGTCCGGGGCATGGTCCGCTACGGCGACGGCTACCTGATGGTCGGTGGGGACGGCGGCGTCTTCGCCTTCTCCGACCGTGCCTTCACCGGATCACTGGGCAGCCGCCCTCCGGCCGGCCCGATCGTCTCGGTCGCCGCCCTCGGATAACCCGCTCAGGCCGGACGGGCCCAGCACAGGCCGGCCACGAGCGCCGCCAGACCGGCGACCACGGCCAGCTCCTGGCCCATCTTGTGGGCGTGCTCCCGGCCGATCTGGATGTCGGCGTGGAACCGGTCGACCCGGGCCGGGAACGGGCTCTGGCCGACGAAGTGCTTGGCCGGCTTGTCGAGGTCGAGGAGGGCGGCGCCGACCATCCCGGCCAGCACCGGCAGGCGGCGGCCCCGGGCCAGGCCGAAGGCGGCGCCCATGGCGGCCAGGCCGGCGAAGCCGTCCCGGTAGGCGACCCGGAGGAACTTGGGGTTGCGCATCGGGTCGCCGCTCTGGCGGTCCTCGTGGGACAGACCCCAGTGGGGGATGACGTCCATGGCCACGTGCGACACGACGCCCAGGGCCAGGGCGGGGACGGGTCGCTTCACGAGGGCGCCGATGGCGGCGCCGGCGAGGACGTGGTTGGTGACGAGCACGGCGAACTCCCGGCGACGAAGGCGGATGTCATCACCTCTGTCGGCGTTGCGGCCTTTCCGCTTGAACTGGAGATCCCCGCCGGGGCGTGGAACCACGGTTCACGTTCAAGCCAGCTTTAACCAACCGGGACGGGGAAGGAATCGGGACGGTTGGTGTAGAAGCCGCATATACCGCAGCACGACCCGGCGACTTCCTCCGCCGGCGCCCCACCCCCACAGCTCCACCCCACAGCTCCACCCAGAGCAACGGGACGATGTGCCCTCCCCGGGCCCCGTCCCAAAAGGTCGCCTCTCTCGAGAGAGGCGTCTCCACCGCCGGAACAGCTCCCTGCCTAGGCAACGATCGAGGAGCTGGTCACCCGTTCCGCCGCCCTACGTAAACCCCTTCCGAAGGCGGCGGAGCGGGTGGGCGGTGTCGTGTCGCCCGCGGCGGCCGCCCATACCGAGCATTGCGCGCACCGCGCCCGAATCTCACCGAGAGTGGTTTCCGGTTGCCCGCCCCGGGGTAGGAGCCGGCCATGTCCCCCTTCGAGCACTTCATCGATGAGGTCGAGGTGTCGATCATCGACTCCGTCGACTCCCTCAACGACGACGACGCCGCCCGCCTCTACGCCGAGGTCCTCGACGCCGAGCAGCGACTCGACGCCCTGCGCGACGCCCTGAGCCTCCTGGCCACCGCCCGCACGTAGTTCGGCCGTCAGACGAGCACGACCGCCGGGACGTGAGGGCAGGCGGCGTCCAGCTGTCCATGTAGCAGTTTGTCAGCGGTGGACTCAGAGGGTGGCGACGACGTCGGCCACGGCGGCCAGGCGCGTCTGGAGCCCGTCGATCTCGGATTGGATCCGGTCGGCTTCGTCGCCGTCATGCTGGACCTCGGCCCGCTCCTGCCGTTCGACGGCGTCGATGAGCTGGAGCTCGAGCCCACAGATGGTGTCCCGTACGAGGTTCTCATCGAGCGCGTTCATGCCCGGGGTGTACCCGCCGAGGGGGTCCGGCACACAACGCCGAAGGCTCGGGACCGGGGCCGGCCGCCGGGCCGGCGGACGGGCATCAGCGACTGCGGGGAAGCCGACCGCATACGCTGGGCTGACCGACCGGACAACTCGAGCGCCCAGCCCCACGGAAGGAGCGCCATGTTCTGTGTCCAGTGCGGCGGCGATGTCCCCGCCGGGAGCCGGTTCTGCCCCCGCTGCGGTCGGGCTGCGCCGGAGGGCAACGACGGCCCGGCGTCCGCATCGCCATTCGGCGCGCCGGCGACTCCGTCCGGCTCTCCCCCTTCTGGCCCTCCCCCGTCCGGGCCGCCGACGATGCCGCCGCCCCCGCCGCCGCCTCCTCCGCCGGCCTACGGCTCGCCTCCGCCCCCGCCGGGGGCGTACGGCCCACCGCCGGGCGGCTACGGCCAGCCGTCGGGGGGCTACCCGCCTCCGCCGCCGTACGGCGTCGGCAGTGGCCCGGTCGCCTATGGACTCGCCTCCCTGGGGCAGCGGCTCGGAGGCGCGCTCATCGACGCAGTCATCTCCGGGGCGATCTGGATCCTGGGCGTCATCGTCCTCGCCGGCACCTCCTCGACGTCCACCGACCAGTACGGCTATTCCACCTCCAGCCCCAACGCCCTGGGCGGCCTCTTCCTGCTCCTGTGCGGCGCGGCCGCCTTCTTCTATCCGGCGTTCTTCGAGGGCCGGCCCGAAGGCCAGACGCTGGGCAAGAAGGCCGTCGGCAGCCGGGTGGTGCGCCAGAGCAACGGTGCACCGCTGGGCTACGGCCTGGCCATCGGTCGTCTCTTCGCCCGCTTCGCCGACAGCATCACCTTCGGGCTCGGCCTGCTGTGGTGCATCTGGGACCCGCAGCACCAGACATTTCACGACAAGATCGCCGGCACCCTGGTGGTGAAGAGCTCCGTCTACCCGCCTCCGGGCAAGACGCCCCCCGGCTCCCAGCAGCCCGCCCCGCCGGCGAACCCCTACCAGACGAGCTGAGCCACCCCGCGCCCGGCGGGGAACCGGGTGCCGGGTGAGAATGGGCCCCGTGACAGGACAGAACAGGGCTCTGGGGTTGGGACTGGCGCTGGTGGCGGTGCTGGCGGGCGGTGTCGCCGTGCTGGCCGGAGGGGCGCCGCGGGCGGGGGCCGTCACCGTGCCCCGGATCGACCTGCGGACGGAGAAGTACCGGCTGGCCAACGGTCTCGAGGTGATCCTGCGCCGGGAGACCCGGCTGCCGGTGGCGGCCGTCAACCTCTGGTACCACGTCGGGGCGGCCAACGAGGAGGCGGGCCGGACCGGCTTCGCCCACCTGTTCGAGCACATGATGTTCGAGGGGTCGGGCCACGTCCCGGAGGGCCAGGCCGACAAGCTTCTGGAAGGGATCGGGGCGTCGGAGAACGCCAGCACGAACTTCGACTACACGAACTACATCGTGCCCGACGTGCCGGCCAACCAGCTCGAGCTCGCCCTGTGGCTCCAGAGCGACCGGATGGGCTTCCTCCTCGACCGGCTCGACCAGACGAGCCTGTCCAACCAGCAGGCGGTCGTCCGCAACGAGCGGCGCGAGCGCTACGACGACGCGCCCTACGGGCTGGCCGACGAGGAGCTCTACCACCGGCTGTTCCCGACCGGGCACCCCTACCACGCCGACATCATCGGCTCCCACGCCGACATCGCCTCCGCCGGCCTCGACACCGTCCGCGACTTCTTCCGCCACTACTACGTGCCCAACAACGCCAGCCTGGTGATCGTCGGCGACATCGACGTCGCCCGTACGAAGCAGCTCGTGGAGAAGTACTTCGGCACGATCCCCCGCGGCCCCGACGTCCCCCGCCGGGTCGTGCCCGCCCCGCCCCTGACCGGGGAGCAGCGGGTGTCTTTGACCGACACCGTCGAGCTGCCCCGGGTGGCGATGGCGTGGCTCACACCGCCGGTCTTCCAGCCCGGCGACTACGACGCCGCCGTAACGAAGCAGCTGCTGGTCGGCACCCGGGCCAGCCGCCTCACCCGGCGGCTGGTGCACGACCTGCGGATCGCCCAGTCGGTCGATGTGGACCTCGAGTCGCTGACCGACGGTTCGGTGTTCACGGTGACGGCCACGGCCAAGCCCGGGCACACCGTGGCCGAGCTCGAAACGGCCATCGATTCCGAGCTCGACGTCCTCGCCCGCCGGCCGCCCACCCCGGCCGAGGTCGCCGCCGCCGAGACGGCGATCATCGCCCGCTCCGTCGCCGGCCTCGACGACCTCGGCAATTTCGGCGGCCTGGCCGACCAGCTCAACTTCTACAACCACTACCTCGGTGACCCGGACCGCCTCGCCGACGACCTGCACCGGACGGCGGCGGTCACGCCGCAGCGGGTCCGGCGCTTCGCCGCCGAGCAGCTCGACCGCAACCGGCGGGTCGTCGTCGAGGTCGTCCCCGGGGCCAAGCCCACCGTCGACGACCCGCCCGCCCCGCCCGAGGAACCGTCGGCAGCGGACGGAGCCGGCGACAACGGCGCCACGCCCCCGTCGGCCGAACCGTGGCGCAACAGCGTGCCGGGGGCCGGTCCGGCGCCGGCCACGCCCGTCCCGCCGGTGGAGCGCTTCACGCTCGGCAACGGTCTGCCGGTGTGGTTGGTGGAGTCGCACCGGCTGCCGATGGTGTCGGCCTCGCTCGTGTCGCAGCGGGGCAGCGCCGCCGACCCGCCCGATCGGCCGGGTCTGGCCGCCCTCGCCACCAGCGCCCTCGACGGCGGGACGACCCACCGCGACGCCCTCGGCCTCTCCCGGGAACTGGAGGCGGCCGGCGCCACCCTGGGGAACGACACCGGCAAGGATGGCACGTGGCTGGCCGCCACCGGCCTCGCCGGCCACGCCGCCGACACGCTGGGGATCCTGGCCGACGTGGCCCGCAACCCGACGTTCCCCGCCGACGAGGTGGACCGGGTCCGCGACGCCGGCATCGTCGCCCTGCGCCAGAGCCGCGACAGCGCCGACACCATCGCCGAGACGGTCGGGGCGGGCCAGGTCTACGGCGCCGGGCACCCCTACGCCCACCCGGCCACCGGCACGGAGGACGGGCTGCGGGTGGCCACCGTCGACGACCTCCGCCGGGCCCACGACCGGGCCTTCACGCCGGCTGACACCGCCCTGGTCCTGGCCGGGGACGTGACCCCGGCCCGGGCGAGGACGCTGGCCGAAGCCGCCTTCGGCTCGTGGCCGCCTGCGGGCCGCCCGGAGAGCGACGGCGCCCCGGCCGGCGGCGCGTCCGCCGGCCCCGCCGTGCCCCCGGCGGGGACGACGCCCGGGATCCTCCTCGTCGACAAGCCCGGCGCCTCCCAGACGGCCCTTTACGTCGCCGCCCCCGGCCTGGCCCGGTCCGATCCCGACTACGAGACGCTGCTGGTGACCAACGACGTGTTCGGCGGGTCGTTCTCCAGCCGCCTCAACCAGAACCTGCGCGAGACCCACGGCTACACGTACGGGGCCTACTCCGATGTCGACGCCCTCCGGGATGGGGGCCTGCTCACCATCACCATGGACGTGCAGGGCCCGTCCACCGCCGACGCCGTCAAGGAGACGTTCCACGAACTCGAGACCGTGACCGCCACGGGGGTCACGCCCGACGAACTGGCCCGGGCCAAGCAGTCGCTGACCGGGTCGATCCCGGGGCTGTTCGGCACCCGGTCCAAGGTCCTCAGCACCCTGCGGACCCTGTACCTCTACGACCTGCCGGCCGACTACTACCGCACCCGCCCCGGCCGCCTGGCCGGGATCACCGCCGACACCGCGGCGGCGGTGGCCCGACGCCGCTTCCGCCCGGGCGCCTTCACCGTGGTCGCCGTCGGGGACCGCGCCGCGATCGAAGCGCCGCTGCGGGCCCTGCACCTCGGCCCGGTCAGCCTCGGCTCCCCGTAAGCCCGGGCCGGCGGCGGGGTTACTTCTTCGGAGCCGGCAGCCCGGGCAGGATGGTCGACACCGGCTCGGGAGGCTGCGGATGGGCGAACGTGGCGGCCACCGTCGATTCGTCGGAGCCGAACAGGCCGGCCGGCACGACACCGGCCTCGGTCACCTCGACCGTCCACTTGCCCCACGTCAGCCCGGACAGCTTCGTGAGGTCGAGGTCGAGGATCGTCGTCCCCGAGCCGCCGGGCAGCTTGGCGTCGGACCGGCCGACCTCCTTGCCGGCGGCGTCGCGCACCACGATGAAGTGGGCCGGGTCGGGCACGAAGGGCAGGCTGAGCCCGGCGTTGAGGACCTTGAGCCGGCCCGTCCCCGCCTCGACGGTGATGGCGTGGGGCGCGGTCGCGTCGTCGGCGGCGGAGGCGGTGCCGCCGCCGGCCGACGTCTGGTCGGTCTTGTGCCAGGAGGTGGTGTGCAGGGGGTGGACCAGCCCGGCGAGGACCTCGGCGTCACGGGCGGCCTGGCGCTCGGCGAGGATCCGGTTGACGTCGGCCGCCGGCTGCCCGGCCACCTGGCGGGCCAGGCCGACCGCCGCCGCCGGGTCGAGGTTGCCGTAGCCCTGGCGCCAGAACGGCACGCCGGCGATCGGCTTGGCCGTGATCTGCAGCACCTGCTTCACATCGGCCGGCGTCAGCGCCGGGTTGGCCTCCAGCACCAGCGCCACGACACCGCACGCCTCCGGGGACGCCATCGACGTGCCGGACATGATCGTGTAGCGGGCCTGCTGGCCGGCGGGGAGGGCGAGGTCGTGCCGGGCGCCCAGCGCCGGAACGAGCCCGACCGCCCGCGTCCCCACCACGTTCTCGCCCAGCGCCACCACCGACGGGTGATAGAGACCGAGGTGCAGCGGTGTGCGGGGGTCGCCGGCGAGGTCGTTGGCGGCGAAGTTCGAGTCGACGACGTCGGCGTCGAGGCCGCCGGAGGTGAAGTCGGTGATGCCGTGGGTCTGGGTGCCGGCCGCCACCGCAATCACCCAGGGGGCGGTGGCGTTGCTGTTCATGGTCATCTCGTCGCCGTCGTTGCCCTGGGCGAAGACGACCGCGATTCCGGCGTCGGACGCTGCCTTGGTCGCCTTGTTGATCGGCTCCTCGGGGTTGAAGGGCTGGAACGACCCGCCGTAGGAGTTGTTCACGACGCGGATCCCGTCCGCCTGGTGGTGCTCGAGGATCCAGTCGTAGGCCTCGAGCACCGCCCGCGTCGCCACGCTCAGGCCCTCGCCGACGCCCAGCCCGACCAGGGAGGCGCCGGGGGCGGAGCCCTGGTAGAGGCCGCCGGAGGCGGTGCCCCGTCCGGCCACATCGCCCGCCACGTGGGTGCCGTGGCCAGAGCTGGTGTCGCTGTCGGGCAGACCTTCGAGGGCCGGGAGGGGCCCGTCCTTCCCCAGGGGGCTGAGCTTCACGTTGGCCTTCATGGCCGGGGCCAGGTCGGGGTGGGTGAAGTCGATGCCGCTGTCGACGATGGCCACGGTCACGCCCTTGCCGTCGACCCCGAGGTTGGGGACGGGCAGGGCGGCGCCGAAGTCGCCGCCCGGAAGGACGTGGGGGACGGGGATGGGCGTCGGGCCGTTCCCGTCGCCGCCACCGGTGGCCGACACCGGCCGGTCGCCGTAGTACTGCAGCGTGCGGTCGGGGAAGACCGCCCGGACGCCGTCGAGGCGGAGCAGCCCGTCGAGGTGGGCGAGGGGGAGGCGCAGGGCGGCCACAGGGATGTGGCGGGCCGTCCACGACCACGAGCCGAGAGCGGCGAGGCTCCCGGCCAGGGTCGGCGTGGCCGGCCGGTCCAGCGTCAGGAGCAGGTCGAGCGAGGACCCCGGGGCGGCCCGGGCGACCTCCGCCGGCAGCCCGCCGGCCAGCTCAGCCAACCCGGCCTCGGGCCCCGTTCCCGGGGCCGCGAGCGACCTCGTCGGGCCGATCGGAGCGGACTGCGCCATTGAAGGCAGCACGGCGGCCCCGATGAAGGCGACAGCGAGAAACGACACGATGCGGCGCACAGGCCCTCCCCACGACAGGCGGCGAGACCGCTTCCCCTTGCGATCGACCCTAACGTTAACCGACCGCGAAGTCGGCGGGGCCCCGCCCCCCTTCGGTGGCGCTCAGCGAGCCGGAAGGAAGCGCGGCGTCGGCCGGAGCGTCGGCCCGGGCAGATCCTGAGGATCAGTGGGGCGGGGCCTGCTCCAGATGCAGGAACCGGTCCGGGTCGCCCTGGGAGAGGTGGGCGGCGAGGTCCTCGTACTGCTGGGCCAGCGCGCCGTGGTACTCCGCCCCATAGGCCCGGGCGTAGACGACCCGCACCACGCCGGCCTGGTACATCTCCTTCAGGCAGCCGAAGCAGGGGCTGAAGGTGGCGTACATCGTGCAGCCCTCGACGCGGACGCCGAAGCGCGCCGCGGTCAGCAGCGCGTTCTGCTCCGCGTGGACGCAGATGCACCGGTCGAGCGCCCGCCCCGCGATGTGCTCGGCGTCGCTCATCTCCTCCACCCGTCCGTCGCGGGCCAGTTGGCTGTCGGAGCAGCGCAGGCAGCCCCCGTCATCGCAGTTGGTGAAGCCGGTCGGTGTGCCGTTGAAGCCGGTGCCCAGGACCCGGTCGTCGCGGACCAGCACGGCCCCGACCTTGGTCCCCTGGCAGTTGGCCCGCCCGGCCACGGCCTCGGCCAGCCCCATGTAGTACCAGTCCCGCTCGACCACCCGGCGCTCAGCCATGGCCCCATCATTCTCGCTGCGCCTCCCGATGGGGAGGGGTTGGAGCGCCGGGCGCTATCGGATGCGCGTGGCGTAGACGAGGGTGGTGCCGCGGCCCTCGCACGTCTGGAGCGTCAGGTCGTGGATCAGACCGTCGGCGGAGCCGCTCTTGCGGGGAACCCAGGTGCGGTCGACCACCACGTAGGTGGCGTCGCCCTGCGTTCCGGAGAGGGTGACCTCGGTGCCGAGGGGCAGGGTGGCCCACCAGCCGAACCCGCAGTTGCTGTGCCCGGCCAACCAGGTGGCGTGGTCGTTGCCCGGTTCGGCGGGGGGCCACGGCCCCCACATGAGGGTGGCCGGGCCGCAGCGATCCACCGCCGCCTGGCCGCCCCGCGTGACGGACCGGGACCAGGCACCGATCCGGACGACGTCGGTTCCGGCGGCCCGGTCCATCCGCCCCGCCGTCACGAGCCGCCGGCCTCGCGGCGGGCTTCTCCACGGCCGGAACCGGGCCGCGGCCCGGGGCGGCCGGCGCTGTGTCCGGCTCCCGTCTGCGGCGGCATTCGGAAGCGAAATGACGCTCATTACAGCGAAACACAGCGCGCTGACGATGGCCCCACGACCCAAACCACGGCCTCGCATAACTCTCTTTTCGCCCGATGCAGCGCGAAAAAGAGGCCCGGTCGGGATGTTGCCGGGCGAACGATCCAACACCAGCGGACCCTCTCTCCAGGCGGAGCATAGGACCGTCGCAACATCCGAACTACCGATTTCTGGAAATGGCCCGCGGAATTAATGCCAAGGGAACACAGCGCTATTAATTAAATCGTCGCTTTCGAAAGAAAGAAATTACGCTCTGCGCATCAGACGGCGGACGGGGGCCAGCCGGGCAGGCCGGGTTCCGGTTCGACACCCAGGGCGTTGAGGAAGCCCGACACCATCCGGTAGAAGCCGCCCAGGGCGACGAGCTCGACCAGCTCGGCGTCGCTCCAGCGGCGGCGGAGGGCGGCGAAGGTGGCATCGGTCACGCAGTCGTCGGCGCAGAGCTCATCGGCCAGGGCGATGAGCGCCTCGTCGTCGGCGCTCCACGGCCCGCCGGCCCGGATGGTGGCCAGGGCGGCGATCTCGTCGTCGGAGAGCCCTGCCTCCCGCCCGATGAGCGTGTGCTGGCCGAACTCATAGACCGAGCGGCAGTTCCACCCCACCCGCAGGATCACGATCTCCCGCTCCCGGGCCCCCAGCAGCCCGTGGGTCAGGAAGGCGCCGCCGAGCGCGTTGAACCGCTTGAGCAGCATCGGCTGGTGGGCCAGCGTGCCCATGATGTTGAGCACCGGTCCGTTCCGGAACACCGTCTTGGCCAACGTCTCGGCCAGTTCCGAGGCGGCGACGGGGTCGGCTTCCACCGGCGCCAGGCGAGCCGAGGCCGGTCGCGGAATGTGGGTCACAGGCTGGAGATTAGATGGCATCGGCCGCCGATCCGGACGCGCACCGCGGCCGCGGCGTCGGCCGTCGCGACACGCCGTCGAATTCTGCCGGCGCCGGAACATGTGGGTCTCCCGCCTCAACCCGGACCTGCTGGGGATAGGCCCGGGGAGACGGGAGACGGCGCCAGCCTAGAACCCTCGGGGCCGTAGCAGGGGGACGGTGACGATCTGGTCCGGGGAGCCGGCACAGAGAAGGTCTCCCATCTCGACCCGCACCCGCTGGGGTGGGCCCGGGGAGACGGGAGACGAAACCACCTTAGACCCGTCGCCCGACTTCCCGGGGCGGCACCCGCCGGCTCAGGTGTCGACGATCTCGCCGTACGCCTCGCAGTCGGCGTTGTCGCAGACGAAGGCCGTGTCGAGGACATGCGAGAGCTCGGCCGGCAGGGCCGTGACGCCGCAGTAGGGACAGATCGGCGCCCGGCCCTCGTCGGGATCCTGCTCCCAACGGCTCATGGGCCGAGAACGTACCCGATAGCCAAAGGCCCGGCCCCGGACGGGGTCCCAGGCGGGTCCGTGCTAGACCAGTCGGCGTGGACGACGACCTCCCCGCCGGACGGGCCGGCCCCCTCCGACCGCGCCGCAGCGAAGACTTCGACGAGATGTACACCGGCACCCCGCCGTGGGACATCGGACGGCCGCAGCCCGCCTTCCTCACCCTGGCCGATACCGGCGCCCTGCAGGGAACGGTCCTCGACGCCGGCTGCGGGACAGGCGAACACGCGCTGATGGCCGCCGAGCGGGGTCGAAACGCCACCGGTGTCGACCTCGCCGCCGCCGCCATCGCCGCCGCCGAAGCGAAGGCCCGCGACCGTGGCCTCGAAGCCCGCTTCCTCGTCTGGGACGCCCTCGACCTCGCCGGCCTCGGCCAGCCGTTCGACACCGTCCTCGACTGCGGCCTGTTCCACATCTTCGAAGACCCCGACCGGGCGGCGTACGTCGAGAGCCTCACCGCTGCCG
>JAUZEX010000202.1 GCA_030838815.1 Actinomycetota bacterium | reverse complement strand
GCCTGGGCCGCCGGGGGGTACCGGATCTCGGTCTTGGCATAGCCGAACGTGACGGCGTCACCCGATCCGGCGGGCGAGAAGCCGGCCCGGCCGAGCTCGCCGGCGGTGTCGCCGGCCGCGCCGGCGGTGCCCGTCCCGTTCAGGACCCGCACCTTCACGTCGGCCGGCGTGACCTTGGGAGCCTTGGCCGTGGCGCTGGCCTCGCCGCCGGCCGGGGGAGGGACCTCGCCCCGCAGGCGGGCCAGGATCGGCTGCGCCTCGGGCGCGACGGCCAGGTGGACGCCGACCGGCTTGGTGGGCAGCGACACCATCTCGATCCCCGCCGCGCCGACCGGCCGGAAGGCCTGGACGAGCCGCAGGGCGTCCTTCACGTTGAAGGTGGAGTCGACCGTCAGGTTGGCCATGGCGGCGTCGGCGAGGTGGCTGGCCCGGATCGGGTTCAGCGCCCCCTTCTCCACCGCCTGGGCCATCAGCCGGCGGATGAAGTCCTGCTGGCGGCTGATCCGGCCGAGGTCGGAGGTGGGGTCGGAGTGCCACTTCCCGGCTTCGTAGGACTGGAAGTAACGGGATCGGACCCAGGCCAGGGCCGTGGTCCCGTTGAAGGTCTGGCACCCCGCGTTCTTGATGTCGAGGCCGGTCCCGCGGTTCTTCGGGTCGCCCGGGTGGTCCCGGGAGGGCGCCGGGACGTACATGCGGACGCCTCCGATGGCGTCGACCATCTTCCGGAACCCGTCGAACCCGATCTCGGCGTAGTGGTTGATGGGAACGCCGAAGTTCGACTTGATGGCGTTGATGACTCCCTGGGGGCCGTCCTCGAAAGACTGGTTAATGAGGACCAGGCCCTTGTACTTGGGCAGGTGGACGAGCGTGTCGCGGGGGATGGAGACCAGCACTCCCCGGCGGGTCTTCGGCTCGACGCGGGCGATGATGATGACGTCGGCCCGCTGGCCGCCCACGGCTTTGGTGTCGCCGAAGCTCTTTTCGTCGGCGGTGTCGTCGACGAAGGCCCGGGAGTCCGAGCCGAGCAGGAGGATGTTGATCGACCCGGGCAGGGCGCTGTCGAGGTCGACCTTCACCGAGTTGGCCTGGGCGAACTTGTGCTCGAGCACGAAGCTGCCGCCGCCGAGCCCTACGGCGGCGGCGGTGCTGGTGAGCACGAAGGCCAACGCCAGGCGCCAGAGGAAGACGCGCCCGGACGAGGGGGACGGGGTGGGGGGCTGCATACTCACTGGGATCCGGATTCTACCGCCGGGCGGCCGATGGCCCCGACCCTGGGGAGTTGCACCTGCCTCCACCAAGAAAAACGCCGGTAGGTTGGCGGGCAGTGGCCGCCTCCCCCGCCGACCTCCTCCTCGCCGTCCTCGGCGCGCTGCCCCGCGACGCCGACGTGGCCGTGGTCAGGCGGGAGCCGGGCCAGTGGGTGGTGGGCGTTGATCCGGAGGCGCGTCTCGAGGCCTCCGGGGCCGAGGCCCTCGACCGGCTCGACCGTTTGGGCGGCGGGTGGTGGGCCGGCTGGCTGGCCTACGACCTCGGCCGGTCGGTGGAGCGGGTCGAGCGCCGCCGGCCCGACCCCTGTCTGCCCGACGCCTCGTGGCTGCCCGACGTCAGCCTGGCCCGGTTCGACGCCCGCCTCGTGGTCGACGCCCGGGGCGTGCGCCTCGAGGGCGACGGGCCAACCCGGGCCGTCCTGGCCGCCGCCGCCCGGGAGGCCGGCACCGAAGCCGCGGGCTCCGGGATCGCGACCGTCGGGTTGGCCCCGTTCCGCTCCAGCCTCGACCGGGGCGAGTTCGAGGCCCGGGTCGAGGAGATCGTCGAGCTGGTGCGGGCCGGCGAGTGCTACCAGGTCAACCTCACCCGCCGGCTGACGTCGGACACCGCCGCTGATCCCTCCGGCCTGTTCTCGGCCCTGGTCCGCCGCCATCCCGCGCCCCACGCCGCCCTGCTCCGGTCGGGTGACGTGGCCGTGGTGTCGGCGTCCCCGGAGCGGTTCCTCCGCCGACGGGGCGACGGCGTGGAGACCCGTCCGATCAAGGGGACCGCCGGGCAGCGGGCGGCGCTGGTGGCCAGCGGGAAGGACCGGGCGGAGAACGTGATGATCACCGATCTGGCCCGCAACGATCTCGGCCGGGTGTGCGTGCCCGGTTCGGTGTCCGTCCCGGCGCTGTGCGCCCCGGAGGCCCACCCCGGTCTGTGGCATCTGGTGTCCACGGTGACGGGTCGGCTCCGGCCGGGGGTGAGTACCGGCGCCCTCGTGCGGGCCACGTTCCCCCCTGCGTCGGTTACGGGGGCGCCGAAGCCCCGGGTGCTCCAGGCCATCGAGGAC
This sequence comes from Actinomycetota bacterium, assembly GCA_030838815.1. GTDB lineage: Bacteria > Actinomycetota > Acidimicrobiia > IMCC26256 > BP-133 > BP-133. Next base: position 13,741 of record JAUZEX010000202.1, on the reverse strand, counting down.
CTCGAGCCTGGGCCGCGGGGCGTCTACTGCGGCGCCGTCGGTTGGATCGACGACGACACCGGCGCTCTGGAGCTCAACGTGGCCATCCGCACCTTCCAGATCCTCGATGGCCGGACCCACCTCGGTGTCGGCGGGGGGATCACCGCCGAGTCCGACCCGAACGCCGAGTGGCGGGAGACGGAGCTCAAGGCCGCCCGCCTGCTGGCAGTGGCGACCGGCGCCGGATCGCCGCCGCGGGTGTCCCCCGCGCCCGGGGGCGCGGGGGTGTCCCCCGAAGGCAAGCTGGTGGTTCCGGCGTGATCAGCCCCGGGCACCTGATCGTGTGGGTCGACGGCGCGCTGGTGGAGGAGCGGGACGCCCGCATCTCGCCCTTCGACCACGGCCTACTCACCGGCGACGGCGTATTCGAGACGCTGCGGGTCTACCGGGGCGAGCCGTACTGCTGGCGGCGCCACTACGAGCGCCTGGCCCGCAGCGCCTCGGGGATGGGCCTGGCCATCCCGCCCGGCCCGGCCCTGCGGCGGGCGGCGCTGGATGTGATCGCGGCCAACCGGGTGGGCGACGCCCGGCTCCGCATCACGGTGACGGGCGGGCCGGCCCCGCTGGGATCCGACCGGGGCCGGGCCACGCCGACGCTGATCCTGGCCGTGAGCGAGCTTCCGCCTCCGGGCCCGGCCCGGCCGGTGCCGGTGATCACGGTGCCCTGGCCCCGCAACGAGCGGGGGGCCCTGGCGGGGCTGAAGACCATCTCCTACGGCGAGAACGTGCGGGCCCTGGCCCTGGCCACCGAGGCCGGCGCCGGCGAGGCCATCTTCGCCAACACCCGGGGCGAGCTGTGCGAGGGGACGGGGACCAATGTCTTCGTCGTGACCGCGGGCGTGCTGCGCACGCCGCCGGAGGACTCGGGCTGCCTGCTCGGGGTGACCCGGGCCCTCATCCTGGAGCTGGCCGGACGGCTGGACATCGCCGCCGAGGAGGCGGCGTTGCCGCTGACGGCCGTGGCCACCGCCGACGAGGCGTTCCTGAGCTCCAGCACCCGGGAGGTACAGGCCATCTCGGCGGTGGACGGGCACCTGTTGCCGATGGCGCCGGGGTCCGTCACCACGCTGCTGGCCGATGGCTTCCGGCGGATGGTGGCCGAGGATCTGGATCCGTAACCCGGCTCAGGCCCGGCGCAGGTGCTTCACGTCGCCGGCGTTGACGACGTGTTGGCCGCCGTTGTCGTCGACGACGATCAGTTGGCCGTTCCAGGCGACGCGGTCGGCGACACCTTCCAGCACGTGGCCGGGGAGCTCGACCCGGACCCGGCGGCCGATGGTCGCCGAGTCGACCCTGTAACGCTGCATCGTCGTCTCCCGTCCGCCCTTCACCAGGACGGCCGAGTAGCGCGTCTCGAGGGCGGTGAGGAAGGCGACGAGGAGTTCGGCCCGGTCGACCGGACGGCCCGCCTCCTCCTCGCAGCTGGTGGCGTCGGCGGCCAGCTCTTCGGGGTAGGCGGCCGCGGTCACGTTCACCCCCAGCCCGAGGATCACGGCCGTGATCTCACCGGGCGTCGACTCGGTGAGGAGCCCGGCCAGCTTGCGGTCGCCGACCACGAGGTCGTTGGGCCACTTGAGCTGCGGCCGGAAGCCGGCCGCCGCCTCCACGCCGTCGCAGGCGGCCAGGCCGGCGGCCATGAGCACGACCGGCACCTCGCTGATGGGCAGCGGCGGCCGCAGCAGCGCCGACACCAGCAGCGCCGTCCCCGGCTCCGCCGACCACGTCCGGCCCAACCGGCCCCTCCCGGCGGTCTGGTGGTCGGCCACGATGACGAGCCCTTCGGGGGCTCCGGCGCGGGCGTCCTCCACCAGCTCGGTGTTGGTCGAGCCGAGCTCGTCGTAGAACCGCACGGTGCCGAAGCGGGTGCTGGCGAGGCGGTCGCGGTCGAGATCCCAAGTAGGCGATGCGGCAGGCACGGCCCGTAGGATACGGCCGCCATGGCTGACTTTCCGGAGAAGGTGCTCATCGCCAACCGCGGCGAGATCGCGGTGCGGGTCATGCGGACATGTCGGGAGCTGGGCATCCCCACGGTGGCGGTGTACTCCGACGTCGACCGCGACGCCCTCCACGTCCGCCACGCCGACGAGGCCTACGCCCTTGGCGGCCAGACGGCGGCCGAGAGCTACCTCAACACCCCCGCCATCCTCGACGCCATCGCCCGCTCGGGGGCGACGGCCGTCCACCCCGGTTACGGCTTCTTCTCCGAGAACGCCGACTTCGCCCGGAAGGTGACCGAGGCCGGCGTCACGTGGATCGGCCCGCCGCCGTCGGCCATCGACCTGATGGGCGACAAGGTCACCTCCCGCCGCACCGCCACCGCCGCCGACGTGGCCGGCGTACCCGGCACGCTCGACCCGGTGACGAAGCCCGAGGAGGTCCTCGCCTTCGCCACCGAGCACGGCTACCCCGTCGCCATCAAGGCCGCCTTCGGCGGCGGCGGCCGCGGCATGAAGGTCGTGCGCGACGCCGCCTCGGTGCCCGAGGCGATGGAGTCGGCGCAACGCGAGGCGCAGGCCTACTTCGGCCGCCCCGAGATCTACGTCGAGCGCTACCTGGAGCGGCCCCGCCACGTCGAGGTGCAGATCTTCTGCGACACCCACGGCAACGGGGTCTATCTCGGGGAACGGGATTGCTCCGTCCAGCGCCGCCACCAGAAGCTGATCGAGGAGAGCCCCGCCCCGGGCCTGTCCGAGGAGACCCGCCGGGCCATGGGCGAAGCCGCCCTCAAGGTGGCCGCCGCCTGCGGCTACGTCAATGCGGGCACGGTCGAGTTCCTGTACGAGGACGGCGACTTCTTCTTCCTGGAGATGAACACCCGCCTGCAGGTCGAGCACTGCGTGACCGAGCTGGTGACCGGCCTCGACCTCGTCGAGGAGCAGCTCCGGGTGGCGGCGGGCGGGAAGCTGTCGTTCACGCAGGACTCGGTCGAGCGGCGCGGCCACGCCATCGAATGCCGCATCAACGCCGAGGACCCGGCCAACGGATTCCGCCCCTCCCCCGGGCTCATCACGAAGTTCAACCGGCCCGACGGATTCGGCGTGCGGGTCGACGCCGGCTACGACGCCGGCCTCGCCGTGTCGCAGTACTACGACAACCTCACGGCCAAGCTCATCACCTGGGGCCCCGACCGGGAGGCCGCCCGGCGGCGGATGCTCCGGGCGCTGGACGAGTTCGAGATCGAAGGCGTACGGACCACGATCCCGGCCCAGATGGTCCTGCTGGCCGAGCCGGCCTTCATCGAGGGCAAGCACTCCACCAAGTGGCTCGAGGAAGAGGTCGACCCCGCACTCCTGACGGCGGCGGCTGCGTCTGCGCCAACGGGCGCCCCGCCCGCCGAAGGAACTGCGGAGGCGCTCATCGCCCGGACGGTCCCCGTCGAAGTGGACGGACGCCGCTTCGAGGTCAAGGTCTGGCTCCCCGAGGCCCCCGAACCGCTCGCCGGCGGCGGTGCCGCACCGGCCGGAGCCCGCGGCGGGCGATCCGGGCGACCCCGGTCGTCGGCCGGCGCCGGCGCGGCCGGCAGCGGCGAAGTGGCCTCCCCGATGCAGGGCACGATCGTCAAGACGCTCGTGTCGGTGGGCGACGCGGTCGAGATCGGCCAGGCGGTCGTGGTGCTCGAAGCCATGAAGATGGAGAACCACATCAACGCCGAGAAGGCGGGCACGGTCTCCGAGGTCCGCGTCTCCCCCGGCGACACGGTCGGAACCGGCGACGTCCTCGTCGTCATCACCTGAACCGTCCGCAACCGGCGTTCAATATCCGCCGTATCCCCGGCGGATGAACGCCGGTTGGGTTATTCGGCGGCGTCGGCCAGAGACTCGGACAGGGAGGGGTGGACCAGGACCGAGTCGACCAGGTCGTTCACCTTTAAATTGCAGGTGACGGCCAGGGCCAGGACCGAGATCAGCTCGGCGGCACCGCGGCCGACAATGGAGCCGCCGAGGACGACGCCGGTGGCGGGGTCGGAGATGATCTTGACAAACCCCCGGGAGTCGCCCTCGATCAGGGCCTTGGCGTTGGCGGAGAACGGCACCTTGGTCACCCGCAGCTTGCGGCCCTCGGCGAACGCCTCGGCTTCGGCCACGCCGACGTCGGCGATCTCCGGTTCGGTGAAGATGGCCGACGCCGCCTTCTCGTAATCCAGGTGGCGGTGGCTCCGGGTGTGCAGACCCATGACGTGTTCGGCGATCTTGCGGCCCTGCATCGCGGCCACCGAGGACAGCGGCAGCTTCCCCGACAGGTCGCCGGCGACGTAGATGTGGCCCACGTTGGACTGCAGGTGGTGGTTGACCGGGACGTAGCCGCCGCTGTCGGGCACCACGCCGGCGGAATCGAGGCCGAGGCCGTCGCTGTTGGGGATCGAACCGATGGCCAGCACGGCGTGGGTGCCGATCGCCACCCGCCCGTCGTCGCAACGGACCTTGAGGCCACCGCCACCGGAATCCGGGCCCTCGAGATCGATGCCGGACGCCCGGGCACCCTTGTAGAGATGCACGCCCCGGCGGAGGAACTCGGCCTCCAGGGCCGCGGCCACCTCCGGGTCCTTCCCCGGGAGCACCTGCTGGCGGGAGACGATGAGGGTCACCTCGGAGCCCAGCGACCGGAACATGTGGGTGAACTCCACCCCGGTGACGCCGGAGCCGACGACGATCAGGTGGCCGGGGATCTCCGGCGGCGGATAGGCCTGGCGGGTGGTCAGGACCCTCTTCCCGTCGACCTCGGCCCAGTCGGGGATCCGGGGCCGGGAGCCGGTGGCCAGGAGGATGGCGTCGGCTTCGAGCTCCACGACCCCGTCGGCCGTCTCGGCGATGACCTCGTGGGGACCCTTGAGCCGGCCCGTCCCCTGGATCATTCGGACGCCCTGCGAGCTGAGCAGGTCGCAGATCGAGCCGTGCAGCCGCTGCTCGATGTGGGCGATGCGCTCCCGCAGGGCGGGCAGGTCGAGCCGGCCGTCGGCGGCCAGGCCCATCACTTCGGCCCGCTCCAGCTCGGAGAGGAACCCGCCGGTGGCGATCATGGCCTTGGACGGCACGCAGTCCCACAGGTGGGCCGAGCCGCCGACGAGGTCACGCTCGATGAGGGTGACCTCGGCCCCGTACCGGGCGGCGACGGTGGCGGCGGTGTTCCCGCCCGGCCCCCCGCCGACGATGACGAACCTGACGCTCATAGCCTGACGCTCATAGCTTGGAAGGCTAACTCCCGCCCTCTGGTCAGCGACCGGCGAAGGTGGCCTTCCCCGGGCCGTTCTCGAAGAAGCTCGTGATGCCGGCGGCGGCGTCCTCGGTGGCCAGCACCTGTCCGAACAGCGTCCGCTCGAGGTCGAGGCCCTCCGACAGCGGGCCGTCGAGACCGCCGTTCACGGCCCGCTTCGCCAGGCCCATGGCCACGACGGCGCCCGAGGCGAACGACGCCGCCCACTCCAGGGCGGCGTCGAGGTTCCCGTCGACAGGGACGACGCGGCCGACCAGCCCGATGGCCAGCGCCTCGTCGGCCCGGAGCTGGCGGCCGCTCCAGATCAGCTCCTTGGCCCGGGCCGGGCCGACGAGCCGGGCCAGCCGCTGTGTGCCGCCGGCGCCGGGGAAGACCCCGAGCAGCGATTCGGGCACGCCGAGGCGGGCGTTCTCCGACGCCAGGCGGAGGTCGCAGGCCAGCGCCGCTTCGAGCCCGCCGCCGAGCGCGAACCCGGAGATGGCGGCGATCACCGGCCGGGGGAGCGCCTCCAGCCCGTCGTAGGCCCGCCGGAAGCTGTCGAGGAGCCGCCCGCTGTCGTGCTGGATCTGGCTGATCTCGGCGCCGGCGGCGAAGACCCGGTCGGTCCCGGTCAAGACGACGGCCTTGAGGTCGGGGTCGGCGGCCAGCGCCTCGACGTGGTCACCCAGCTCGGTCAGCAGCTCGGCGGAGAGGGCGTTCATAGGCGGGCGGTTGAACCGGATCAGCTCGACGCCGTTGCCCTGCCGTTCGGCGGTGATGAACTCGGCCATGGGCCGAGAACCTAGGAGAGCGTCTCGGACAGCAACGACTCGGCGGCCGAGTAGGGGTCGACCTCGCGGGCCTCGACCGAGGCGGCCAGCCCGTCGAAGCGCGCACCGGTGCACACCGTGCCGGCCCGCTCGTAGAGGCGCTCCACCACGATGGCCCGCAACTCCTCCCGGATCCGCTTCGTCCGCCGGGCCGCCAAACGGCCGTCGGTCTCCAGGTGGGCCCGATGGGACCCGATCGCCTCCCACAGCTCCTCGAAGCCCTCGCCCCGGGAGGCGACCGTCTTGACGATCGGCGGCCGCCAGCCGGAGTCGAGCGACAGGTCGAGCATGAACTCCAGGTCGCGCACCGTCTCGGCCGCGCCGTCGCGGTCGGCCTTGTTGACCACGAACAGGTCGGCGATCTCGAGGAGGCCCGCCTTGGCCGCCTGCACGGCGTCGCCCCAGCCCGGGTTGACCACCACCATGGTGGTGTCGGCCGCCCCGGCCACCTCGATCTCCACCTGCCCGACGCCGACGGTCTCGATCAGGACCCAGGGCTTCCCGGCGGCGTCGAGCACCCGCACCGCCTGGGGCGTGGCCAGCGACAGACCGCCGAGGTGGCCCCGGGTGGCCATGGACCGGATGAAGACGCCGGGGTCCGTGGCGTGGTCCTGCATGCGGACCCGGTCGCCGAGGATGGCGCCGCCGGAGAACGGGCTGGACGGGTCGATGGCCAGCACGCCGACCTCGGCGCCTTCCTTGCGGATACGGCTGATCAGCTTGTCGGTGAGCGTCGACTTGCCGGCGCCCGGTGCTCCGGTGATGCCGACCGTGTAGGCGGAGCCGGTGTGGGGATAGAGCCGGGCGATGGCGGCGTGGGCCGAGTCGCCGCCCTTCTCCACCATCGAGATCAGCCGGGCCACCGACGCCCGTTCCCCGGCCAGGGCGCCCGTGACGAGCGCCTCCGGGTCGTACGTCCTCGCCAAGCGAACTAGACGGCTTCGACGGCGGTCACGCCGGGCACGCGTTCCTTCAGGATTCGCTCCACGCCGCCCTTGAGGGTCAGCCAGGAGATCGAGCAGGAGTCGCAGGCCCCCGACAGCTTGACCTGGACGACGCCCTCCTCGGTGAGGCCGACGTAGTCGATGTCGCCCCCGTCCATCTGCAGAGCGGGGCGGATGGCGTCGATGGCCTCGAGGATCGCTGCTTCCATGACCGGCCAGCGTACCGCCGGACGGTCGCTAGGCGATCACCCGGGTGACGTCGGCGCCCAGGGCGGCCAGCGTGCCGGGGAGGTCGCGGTAGCCCCGGTCGACGTGGACGACGTCGTGGACCTCGGTCTCGCCCTCGGCGGCCAGGCCGGCCAGGACCAGCGCCGCCCCGGCCCGCACGTCGGTGGCCCGCACAGGGCACCCGGACAGGCGCGACACACCCCGGACCACGGCGTGGCGGCCCTCGGTGCGGATGTCCGCCCCCATCCGGCACAGCTCGGCCACGAACCCGAACCGGCCGTCGAAGAGGTTCTCGGTGATGATGGCGCTGCCGCAGCTGACGGCGGCCAATGACACCGCCGTGGGCATGAAGTCGGTGGCGAAGCCGGGGTGGGGCAGCGTGGCGATGTCGACCGCGTTGAGCCGGCCCCGGGAGAAGGCCCAGATGCCGTCGGCGGTGGGCGACACCTTCATCCCCATGGCGCCGAGCTTGAGGGCCAGCATCTCGATGTGCTCCAGCCGGGGGCCGATCAGCGAGATCTCGCCGCCGGCGATGCCGCAGGCCATCAGCAGGGTGCCGGCCTCGATGCGGTCCGCCATCAGCTCGGCCTCCACCGGCAGGAGCTCGTCCACCCCTTCGACCTCGATGGTGGACGTGCCGGCGCCGGTGATCTGGGCCCCCATGCGGGTGAGGTAGGCCGACAGGGCGGTGATCTCGGGCTCGCGGGCGGCATTGTCGATGACGGTCTTCCCTTTGGCCAGCACCGCCGCCGTCATGAGGTTCTCGGTCGCTCCGACGCTGGGGAACTCCAGCACGATCCGGGCTCCCCGCAGCGCTGACGCCCGGGCCTCGATGAAGCCGTGCTCGATGTGGGCCTCGGCCCCCATGGCCTCGAGGCCCCGGAGGTGCATGTCGAGCCGGCGGCTGCCGATGGCGTCGCCGCCGGGCAGGGCGACCCGGGCCGAGCCGCACCGGCCGAGCAGCGGGCCGAGCACGTTGACCGAGGCCCGCATCTTCGAGACGAGCTCGTAGGGGGCCTCGGGCACGAGGTCGCCGCCGGTGTCGACCTCGAGCGTCTCGGGGCCGACCCACTCCACCCGGGCTCCGAGCGCCCGCATGACCTCGATCATCACGGTGGCGTCGAGGACGGGCGGCATGTTGTGGAAGACGGACACGCCGGGGGCGAGGATGGCGGCCGCCAGCTGCTTGAGCCCGGAGTTCTTGGTCGCCCCCGAGACTTTGACCTCGCCTTCGAGGGGCGCACCGGGGCGGATCCGGAAGTGTTCGGTCGAAGGCTCACTCATGGTCCGGCCCAAGGTACATCGGGTCGGCTGAGAGACCGAGGATGACGATCAGGCGTTCTGATAGGTGGGGGGCCGCTTCTCCAGGTTGGCCTTCATGGCCTCGAGGAAGTCGGCCGAGCGGATGCACTCGGCCTGGCCGACGGCGGCCTCCCGCAGGCCCTCGCCGAGCGATTGGCGGCCGGCCTTGTCGATGGCCCGCTTCGAGCCCCGCACGGCGATGGGCGGCTGGCCGGCGATCCGCTCGGCGAGGGCGGTGGCGGCCGACTCCAGGTCGGCGTCCTCCACCAGCCGGTTGACGAGGCCGATGGCCAGCGCCTCCTCGGAGTCGATCACATCGCCGGTGAAGATCAGCTCCTTGGCCTTGGCCGGGCCGACGATCCGGGGCAGCCAGTAGGTGCCGCCCAGGTCGGGCAGCAACCCGTACTTGTGCTCGGGCAGGGCCAGCTTCGTGCCCCGGGCGGCGATCCGCAGGTCACAGGCCAGCGCCAGCTGCAGCCCCCCGCCGAGGGCGTAGCCGCGGATGGCGGCGATCGTCGGGTAGGGGGCGTCGGCCAGCCACGTGTAGGCCTCCTGGAGATCGCCGATCCGCGTCACCAGCTTGTCCTCCATGCCCCGCCCGGAGGACGGGCTGTCGGAGGGGCCGCCGGCGCCCTTGCCAGCCTCGGAGAACAGGCCGCCGCCACCTCCGGAGAGCAGGTGCTCGACGTCGATCCCGCTGGAGAACGCCCGGCCCTCCCCCATCACCACGAGGCAGCGGAGGCTGGCGTCGTCGCCCAGCGTTTCGCCGAGCTTGGCCAGCTCCTCCCACATCTCGACCGTCATGGCGTTGAGTCGCTCGGGCCGGTTGAGGCGCAGCCATCCGACGGCACCGACCTGCTCGTAGGAGATCGTCTGCATGGCGGCCGAGGCTACTCCCCGGTCATCCGACGCCGCATAGGGCCAGGCAAGGACAGTGACCATTCACGAGGACAGGCGAGATTGGTCTATCGGACCATCGAAGCCGGCATGGCCGGATGTCACCGTGGACCACGAAGCGGGGTGCGTTGCAACAACGCCAATTCTCCAGGTCCGGCTGCAGCCCCGGCAGTCGCCTGACTCCCTCGGAGGTAAACATTCAATGTCGCTCACTCGCGTGTTCCGGCGCGGACCCATCGTCGGTGTGGCTGTCGCAACCGCCTCGGCGGTCGCCCTGATGGCCAGCCCGGCCGGCGCCATGGCGGCACCGGCCGCCCCGGCGCTCCGGGCCGTTGCAGCCGCCCCCGCCGCCCCGGTCCATACGCAGGCGTTCAGCTCGGACTGCGCGTTTCTCCTCGGTCCGTTGGGCCCGCTCGGGCTCTTGGGTCCCATCCCGCAGCTCCTCCTCACCAATCCGGCCGAGGTCCCCGGCCTGTTGAACGCCATGCTGTTCGGCAATCCCGCCGCCCCTGGGATCCTCCAGGTCTGCATGTTCTGAGCGGACTCGGGATCACCGGGCCGGCCCGGGAGTTCCGCGCCCCCATGATCGGGGGCGCGGAACTCCTCATTTCTCCCAGGCCGGCAGGGCCGCCACCCAGCCGGCGGACGCTTCGGCCACCTCGGCCATGACCGCCGCCTCGCCCTGCCCGCCGAGCGCTTTCGGTACCCGGAAGCCGTGATCGCCCCCGGCCAGCCAGTGGAAGGCCACCGGGCCGGGGATCGTCTTCGCCCAGTGCTCGAGATCGGCTTTCCCGCCCAGCGCGTCACGGTCGCCGCTCAGGAACAGCACCGGGCACCGTAGGCGGGGGAAGTGCTCGACCCGCAGGTTGTCGGGCTTGCCGGCCGGATGGAGGGGATAGCCGAGGAGGAGCAGGCCGAGGGCCGGGATCGGGTCGTCGGGGTCGCCGACGGCCAGCGAGCAGTACCGGCCGCCCATCGACCGTCCTCCGAGGACGAGCCGTTCGGGCGGGAGCCCGGTCCGCTCGGAGAGTTCGGCCGCCGCCTCCCGCACCGCCTGGAGGAGGACGGGCGGGCGATCGGGTGCCCGCCGCCCGGCGCTGCGATAGGGGAAGTCGAAACGCAGCGACGGAATCCCGGCCGCGGCCAGGGCCCGGGCGGTGGCCACGAGCGGAGCGGCGTTGCGGCCGGCCCCGGCCCCATGGGCCAGGAGGACCGCCCGGTCGGGCCGGCGGTGCGGGCCGGCCGGTGCCCCGGCCTCGAAGTCCCCCTCCAGGGGGCTCACCGCTTGAGCACCCAACGGGTCAGGAACCGCTCCGACCGCTCCAGCTCGTCGGCCACTGTCTCCGGCTTCGCCCAGCCGTGTCCCTCGCCTTCGTAGACGTGGTACTCCACCGTCGAGCCGGAGCGCCGGAGGGTGTCGACGAGGGCGTCGGCCTGCGCCTTGGGGACGGTGGTGTCGCGGTCGCCCTGGAGGACGAGCAGCGGCACGTTGATCGCGGCCGCATGGCTGACCGGCGACCGCTCCCGGTAGAGGGCGGCCGCCTCGGGGAGCGGGCCCACCAGCCGGTCGAGGTAGCGGGATTCGTAGCGGTGGGTCGTCTCGGCCAAGTCGAACAGATCGGCCACGCCGTAACGGTCGACCGCCGCCCGGACGAGGCCGGGGTAGCGGGCGCAGAGCAGCAGGAGCGTGAAGCCCCCCGCGCTGCCCCCGTCGATCGCCACCCGGCCGGGTTCGCACCAGCCCGACGCGCCGGCGTGGCGGATGCCGGCGGCGACGTCGGAGACGTCGAGTTCGCCCCACCGCCCGGTCAGCGCCTGGGTGTAGGCCCGCCCGTAGCCGGTCGACCCCCGGTAGTTCGGGGCCAGGACGGCCCATCCCCGGGCGACCCAGAACTGGTGCCGGGGCCACCAGGTGACCGCCGACGAACCGGTGGGCCCGCCGTGGACATAGACGATCATCGGCGGGTTGGTGTCCGGGCCGAGGGCGGAGGTGGCCGGGCGGTACAGCAGGCCGTGGACGGCGCCGCCGTCCTCCCCCGTCCAGCTGACCGGCTCCGGTTCGACCGGTCCGGCCGCCATCAGCCCCGCCGGCGCCGCCGAGGCCAGGACCCGCCGGACGCCCGGTGCCCCCGGGTCGGCCACCACCACCGACGGCGGGGTCACGCCGCCCGACCGGATGGCGGTGATCCCCGCGCCGCTCCAGTCCAGGAAATGGTGCCAGGCCTTTCCAATCGGGCGGGGGTCGCCCCCGATGGCCGCCACGACCAGCCGCCCGAAGCCCCCCTCGTTGCGGCACAGGGCCACCGCCGACCCGTCGGGCGCCCACATGTAGGACCGCTGTCCCGCCCCCCAGGTCGGCTCGGCGTGCTCGTAGGGCTCGTCGAGGAGCGGCCGGGCTCCTTTGCCGTCGGCGTCGGCGATCCAGACGTTCATCCATCCCGTCCGGTCGCACACGAAGGCCAGGGCGTCGCCCGCGGGCGAGAAGCGGGGCTGGCCGCAGGCGACCCGGCCCGCGCCGTCCCCCACTCCATTGTCCCGGCCTCCGTTGTCACCGCCACCGCCGGCCACCACCCGGGGGCCGCCCGAGGGCACCAGCCCGTCCACCGCCCGCAGAACGATCCGGGAGGCGTCCCACGGCATGTCGGGGAAGTCCCACTCGTGCCAGGCGAGAGTCCGGCCGTCGGGAGCCCAGGCGGGGTCGAAGGCCCAGTCGGCTCCCGTCGACAGGCGGGTCGGCCAGGCGGAACCGTCCGTCGGCACCACGGCGATGTCGCAGGAGTCGTCGCGCTCGAGGACGAAGGCGATCCGCCCGCCATCGGCCGACGCCGCGGGAGCCGCCGCCTCCCCGTCGGGCGAGAGGACCCGCAGCGGCCCGCCCGAGGCCGGCACCGCCACCAACCGCCCGTCGGGCGCGGCGTAGACAATTTGGGGGACACCCCCGGACCCCCGGCCGATCGGTTCAGCCGCCCACGTGAACCCGCCGAACGGTGAAGCAGCAACGTCGGCGGTGACCACCAGCGGCGGCCCGGAGCCGTCGGAGGGAGCGACGACGATGTCGGACCGGCCGGCCACCGTCAGGGTCCAGGCCAGGAATCGCCCGTCGGGCGAGAAGCGGGGGCCGGACAGCCCCCGGGACCGGGCCACCATGGCCGGGGTGACGGCGGGCACTGCGGCAGATCCCTCCATGGCGGGAAGGACGTTACCGCCGGTCGGCGGTAGTGTCGCTCTGCCCCGACCATGACCAGGAGGACACAGGCGCATGAGGAAGGCCCAGGAACTTCCGGACCGCAACCTCGGCATGGAGCTCGTCCGGGTGACCGAGGCGGCAGCCATGGCCGGCGCCCGGTGGATGGGTCGGGGCGACAAGGACGCAGCCGATGGCGCGGCAGTCGACGCCATGCGTGCAGTGCTCTCCGGTGTGTCGATGGACGGGATCGTCGTCATCGGCGAGGGGGAGAAGGACGAGGCCCCGATGCTCTACAACGGCGAGGCGATCGGCGACGGGCACCCGCCCCTCGTCGACATCGCCGTCGACCCGATCGACGGCACCACCCTGACGTCGCTCGGCCGGCCCAACGCCATCGCCGTCATCGCCCTCTCCGAGCGGGGCACGATGTTCAACCCCGGGCCCTGCGTCTATATGGAGAAGATCGCCACCGGGCCCGAGGCCGCCGACGCCATCGATCTCACGGCCTCGGTCAAGGCCAATCTGAAATGGGTGGCAAAGGCCCTTCGCAAGGATGTGGCCGACGTCACAGCCGTCATCCTCGACCGCCCCCGCCACACCGAGATCATCAAGGAGTGCCGGGAGGCCGGGGCCCGGATCCGACTCATCCCCGACGGCGACGTGGCCGGCGCCATCATGACCGCCTGGCCCGAGTCGGGGGCCGACATCCTCTTCGGCGTCGGCGGCACCCCGGAGGGCGTCATCGCCGCCTGCGCCCTCAAGTGCCTGGGGGGCGCCATCCAGGGGCGGCTCCACGCCCGGGACGAGGCCGAGCGCCAGAAGGCCATCGACATGGGCTACGACCTCGACAGGGTCCTGACCCTCGACGACCTCGTCTCCGGCGAGGACGTCTTCTTCTCCGCCACCGGCATCACCGACGGCGAGCTCCTGCGGGGTGTCCGCTTCCGGGGGGACGGGGCCAACACGCAGTCGCTGGTCATGCGGTCCAAGTCGGGGACGATCCGCAAGATCGACGCCACCCACCGCTGGAAGAAGCTCATGCGGTACTCGTCGATCAACTTCGACTAGTTCGCGGCTTCCAAGCCGGAAAAACCGGCGGCGCAAGTCTTGCGAACGGCTGCGGC
>JAUZEX010000187.1 GCA_030838815.1 Actinomycetota bacterium | reverse complement strand
GGCCGTTGCCAGGGCTCGCCGGGCGGAGCGCGGCCTGGATGGAGGCGTCGAACCAGGTCGAGGCGCATTGCCGGAAGGGGTCCTGGGTTCTTCTCGTCGGGGAGTCCGGGATCGGCAAGTTCGCGCTCGCCGAGGCCGCCCACCGCCGGTGCCACCCCGGTCGGCGCTTGACCGTGCTCGATGCCCATGAGGATGGCGACGACATCGATGCCTGGCTGGCGGAAAACGTCGACCCGGACGACCTGCCGGCCACCCTCGTCGTGCGCCACGTCGATCGGATGAGCCCGGCGGCGCTCAGCGCGTTCGATGCTGTACTACAAACGGTGGATCACCCGCCGGAGGGGCCCTGGGTCGTGGGGACCCTCCACCCGGAGACCGACGTGGAAGAACAGCTCGGACCGCTCCTGCGGCACTTCACCGAATCCGTGCCGGTGCCGCCGCTCCGGCACCGGATCGAAGACGTCCGGGAGCTCGTCCCGCACCTCCTGCAGCGCCACGCCCCGGGCCGGCGGATCGCCCTGGCCCCGGACGCCATGCACACCCTGCTCCGCGGTGCCTGGCCCGGAAACGTCGCCGAACTCGAGCAGGCCCTGCGCAGCGCACTCGCTCGCCGGCACACCGGTCTGATCGGCGTCGCCGACCTCCCGGAGTCCTGCCACGCCACCAGCCGCCGGGTCCTGTCCGAGTGGGAGTGCATCGAGCGCGACGCGATCATCCGCGCTCTCCAGGAAGCCAACGGTGACAAGACCAGGGCGGCGCTCCGCCTGGGGATCTCCCGGGCCACGATGTACCGGAAGGTCCGGACGTTCGGGATCATCGTCGAGCCGGAAACCGACCAGGGGGGCAAGACGAAGGGGGCCTGAGGGGCGGGTCAGGCGAGGAGAGTCCGCCACAGCAGGAAGCCGTTGAGGATCACGATCAGGATCACCACGGCGGCGGCCACGACCGTGGTCGACCGGCGGTTCACGAGCGTTCCCATGAGCCGCCGGTCGCGGCAGAACAGGAGCAGGGGCACCAGCGCGAAGGGGATCCCGAAGGAGAGGATCACCTGGCTGATGATCAGCGCCCGGCTTGGGTTGACTCCCACGGCCAGCACGACGAGCGCCGGTGTCATGGTGACGGCGCGCCGCACGGACAGCGGGATCCGGCGGCGGAGGTAGCCCTGCATCACGACCTGCCCGGCCATCGTTCCCACCGATGAGCTGGACAGGCCGGAGGCGAGCAGGGCCACGCCCAGCATGATGGCGGGGCCCCGCCCACCGTCCATGTCCGACAGCGAGCGGAAGGCGACGTCGAGGTCGCCGACGTGGGTGAGACCCCGGGCGTGGAAGACGGTGGCGGCGACGACGAGCATCGCCGCGTTGACGGCCCCGGCGATCCCCATGGCGATGACGACGTCCATCAACTCGAAGTGGAAGATGCGCTTCCGTTCGGCCTCGGATCGGGCCACCACCCGGTGCTGGGTCAGCGCCGAGTGGAGGTAGATGACGTGCGGCATGACCGTGGCCCCGAGGATGCCCGTGGCCAGCAGCACGCTTTCCGTCCCGGCGAAGCGTGGCGTGAGCAGGCCTTCGAGGACCGGAGCCGCCGCCGGTCGGGCGTAGACGAGCTGGTAGACGAAACAGATCACGACCACGCCGACGAAGCCGGAGATCACGGCCTCGACGGGGCGGCAGCCCCGCCGCTGCAGCTCGAGGATCCCGAAGGCGGCCACCGCGGTGATGAGCCCCGCCGGGAAGAGAGCGATGTGGAACAGCAGGTTCAGGGCGAGGGCGGCGCCGACGAACTCGGCCAGGTCGGTGGCGATGGCGATCAGCTCGGCCTGGACCCACAGCCCCCGGACGAGCCAGCGCGGGAACCGCTCCCGGCACACCTCCGGCAGGTTCTTCCCGGTGGCGATCCCCAGCTTGGCCGACATGGTCTGGATCAACCCGGCCATGAGATTGCTGACCAGGATCACCCACAGCAGGAGATAGCCGAACTGGGCCCCGGCGGAGATGTTGGTGGCGAAATTCCCCGGATCCAGATAGGCCACGGCGGCGATGAACGCCGGCCCGAGGAAGGGCCACAGCCGCGCCAGCGGCCGTCCCTGCCCGGCCAGCGACCGCCGGGCGGCCTCAGCGTGGCGGCCGCCCACGACCTCCACCGTCACCCCGTCGTCGACCGCGACCGGATCCGACTCCAGGGTTTGGACCGCGTGGAACGTATCAGTGCTCAAGGATCAGCTCCATGGCCGTGGCGAGGGCCCCGCCAAAGGTGTGCAGCGTGTCGTTGGGAGGACGCCCGATCCGAACGAGCAGTGGACCGTCGAGGGGTTGGCGCTCGATGGCTTCGACGTGGTCGCCCAGGGAGATGTGGTGATCGGCGAGGTAGCGGAGCAACTGCGGGGCGGCGTCTGCGACTCGTACCAGGGTGCCGGTCATCCCCGGTTCCACTTCGGACAGTTTCGTGGTGTGCTCCTCGACGAGACGCCCGTCCCTCGTCGGAATCGGGTCCCCGTGCGGATCCCGCGTCGGGTGGCCGAGCTTTTCCGCCATCCGGTCCAATAGCCGCTCGGAGATCACGTGTTCGAGGACCTCGGCCTCGTCGTGCACCTCGTCCCACAAGAACCCCAAGGCCTCGACGAGGTACAGCTCAACGATCCGGTGCCGGCGCAGGACGCTCAGGGCCAGCCGGCGGCCGGCCGGGGTGAGGCCCACCGTCCGGTATCGGACGTGGGTGACCAGGCCCAGCTCACCGAGCTTGGTCACCATCCCCGACACCGACGACACGCCCACGCCGAGCCGATGGGCCAAGTCGGTCGTCGTGACCGGACCGAGCCCCCGCTCTTCGAGCGCGCAGACGGCCTTGACGTAGTCCTCGACGGCCGTCGATCGATGGAGCGGCGGAGTCACCATCGCGCTATCGGTGCCCGTCAAGGCGTTGGTCAGAGTTCGGTGCGGCGTTCACGCGGGTACGGTAAGCCCAACATTGCGACCCGGGCGTCTTAAGTTGAGACGTCGCTCCGGGACCTACTCCGGCACGGCTTGGGAAGCTCCGGCCCCGCTCCCATGCCGTCCAGTGACCGGCGGACATTTCTTTCCGCCCGCTCCGTGGCGACTTGCGTTGGATTTGAGGTTTGCCTGCTAGCGAGGCGGCGTCCGGTTCCCGAAGCAGGAGGTCCTTGTTGTGGTAGTCCGTCGCACATCCCTCGCCATCGCCCTGACCGCCGGTCTCGCCGTCACCGGCGTCGCCTTCCAAGCGGCCGCCGCCACCACGCCGACCCCCAAGGCGTCGACGAGCACCACGACGACCACGATGAAGAAGAAGGCGGCGTTGGCCGCCCCGTCGGCGGCGTCGTCGACGACCACCACCACCACCACCATGAAGAAGAAGTAGGGGCGGGTCGACCGCCGCCCGCACATTCTGAGCGGGGAGCGGCCGGGGCCGCCGCGACCCGGCGAGCCCCGGCCGACGACCTGAGCAGCGTGACGCACAAGGCCTCAGGCCCACGCCGCCGGCGGCCGGTCCCCCAGAGGCTGGGCCAGGCGGATGGCGAGCACGAACTCCGCGGTCTGCTCCTGCAGCCGCCTGAGGACCGAGGCCCGCTCGGGGGACATGGCGTAGAACATTCGACGACCGTACGGCTGAGCGGCCCGGATGGCCCCGGTAGGGCCTACCTATTGGCCTACCTGACGGCCCCCGGGGGATGTCAACGGGGAACGTCATCCGCGCCAGCTCTCGGAAGTGAGCGCTCGCCTATGCCTTGGTGAGCGGAAGCTCGATGGAGAGCGACGTGCCCGAGCCCCGCGGGCTCTGGAGCGTCATCCGGCCACCGAGTGCCTCGACACGGTCCTTCAGCCCGATCAGTCCCGAGCCGGCCAAGAGGTCCGCACCGCCGACCCCGTCGTCACGGACGTTGATCCGGAGACCTTGGCGTCCGCGTCGGCACGGATGGTGACCTTGGACGCGGCGGCGTGTTTGGTCGCATTCGTGAGCGCCTCGGAGACGACGTAGTACCCCGCCACGTCCACGGCCCGGGGCAGGGGACCCTTGAGACCTACGTCGAGGTCGACCGGGACGGCAGAACGCCCCGCCAGCGACCGCAGCGCCGGTGCCAGGCCGCGGTCCAGGATCTCGGGGTGGATACCGCGCGCCAGCTCCCGGAGTTCCTCGATTGCCTGGGTCAGGCCGGCCGCCGCGTCGTCCAGCTCCGCCGCCAGCTCGCCGAGCCCGGCGGGCACCGCCGCCTGCGCTGAACGGATTTCCATCGCCAACGCCACCAACCGTTGCTGCACGCCGTCGTGGAGATCCCGCTCGACCCGCCGCCTCGCGTCGTCGGCGCTGGCGATGACGCGGGCCCGCGACGAGATCACGTCGGCCTGCCTTTCGGCGTTGGCGATAGCCAGAGCCACCAGTTCGGTGAAGTCGGCGAGCCGCTCCTCCGTGTCAGCTGGGAAGCCGCTGTGCTTCGACGCGATGGCGATCGCGCCCCAGCGGCGGCCGTCGACGAACGATAGGGCACGCCACCGTGCGCCAGCGGCTTTCGACGGACCGTTCGTTGGGGTTGTCCCCCAGGCGGGCGACGACGGTGCCCATGCCATCCGGGTGGTGGCGGACGATCAGGGCCCCGTCGGCGTTGAAGACCGCAGAGGCCTCCTGCGTGACCGCGGCGAGGATCTCGCCCGGCGCGACCCCCCGGGCGACGAGCGTCGCCACGCGTCGCAGCGCGGCCTGCGCATCGGCGATGCGGCACAGCTCCTCCCGGCTCGAGCACATGGAGCAGAACATGGCTCACCGTACGGTCGGAGCGTCGACCGCCGGACGACCCGAGGATCAGGCCGTTCTGTTCGGAAGCGCGGTCCCGGGGCCCGGGTGCCCTCCGTACCGTCTGGAGCCCAACCGCTCAAGAGAGCTCAAGAGAGGATGCCATGAGCCTTGCAGTGACCTTGCCGGCCCCACCCGGCCCGTACCTGGATTCAGGTCTGTTGCCTGGGGATTTCTATTCCTACCAAGCGGACGGCTCGAACGTCGAGACGCTGGTGCAGACCGGGCAGGGCGACGAGGACCGTCGCGAGGTGACGAACTGGTGCGTCGGCATCGCCGTCGACACCGACCGTGGCCACGTCTACTGGACGCAGAAGGGCCCGAGCGATGCCGGGCAGGGGAAGATCCTGCGGGCCGGGATCGAGTTGCCCGCCGGCCAGACGGCGGCCGACCGCGGCGACATCGAAGTGCTGTTCGAC
>JAUZEX010000183.1 GCA_030838815.1 Actinomycetota bacterium | reverse complement strand
GCTCGTGGCCCCGGTCGAGGAGCAGATGCCGGATGCGCTCGGTCAGCACCCGGGTCTTGCCCGAACCCGCCGGAGCGATGATCCGGGCCGGCCCCCCGGGATGGGCCACCGCCGCCAGCTGATCCGGCGCCAGCTCCGCGGTCGGCGGCGCATACCGGGCCGGCGTGAGCAGGCCGGCATCGATCGAGTCCCGGTGCACGACCGCCACCGTCAACGGCGTTCCAACACGGCCGGTCGCGCCGTCCGACGGCTCGACCGGGCGGCGGGGGCCGCCGTCGCACCAGGCGGGAGTGCCGTCGGGGAGGACGACGTCGGCCGGGCCGCCGAGGGTGGCGCCGATCCGGGAGGCCCGGACGCCGTGCCACCAGACGGGGTCACCCGGCTTGCGACCGTCGTAGGTGTTGGCCCACACGAGGAACTGCAGGCGTTCGCGCTCGAAGGTGAACCCGGGGTCGAGCTCGTAGGGCGGGCGCGCCTCGGCCTCGGGCGCCCGGAGCGCGTCGACGGACACCGCCAGCTCGATCACGACCGGGCGGCGCTCGATCCACGCCTCGTGCAGCACGGCGGCGGTCGCCGCCGTGACCTGCGGCGAGCCGAGGACGGCCTCGTCGATCACGAGCCGCGGCGCGGCCTCGAACGGTGCGGGCACCGCCGTTCCGGGGATCACGACCAGCCCCCGGCCGAGCTCCTCGGGGCCGGGAAAGGTCACCGGCCCGGCGCTCCGGCCCAGGGGCGGAAAGGCGCGCCCTCAATCGTGCCGGAGTGGGCGGGGCGGCGGATCACCCCGCCGTCGAACGTGTTGGTCCCCATGGAAGCGACGCTACACGGACCGTCTGACAGTACAGACGGGATTCCTGGCCGCCGCGCCGACTCACGTCCGGGCCGGCGACCGCCCCGACGGGAGCTGGGACCGGTGGTCGAGCACCACGTCGACCATGCCGTACTCCAGGGCCTCGGGAGCCGTGAACCACCGGTCACGGTCGAAGTCCTCCACGATGCGGGCCTCCGGCTGGCCGGTGTGGAAGGCGATCCGCTCCGCCATCAACCGGCGGAGGTAGGCGACGTGATCGGCGTGGACCAGGATGTCGCTGGCCACGCCCGACATCTGGCCCAGGGGCTGGTGCATGAGAATCTGGCTGTGGCGCAGGGCGTAGCGCTTCCCCGAAGTTCCGGCCACGAGCAGGAACTGGCCCATGGAGGCGGCCAGGCCCATGGCCACCGTGGCCACGTCGCTGTCGAGGGACCGCATCGTGTCGTAGATGGCGAAGCCGGCGTCGACCGAGCCGCCCGGCGAGTTGATGTAGAGCGTGATGTCCCGGCCCGGGTCGAGGGCGTCGAGGACCAGCAGCTGGGAGCAGACAATGTTGGCCAGCTCGTCGTCGATCTCGCCGCCCACGACGACGATGCGGGCGTCGAGCAGCCGCCCGGCGAGCTGGGCGGGCGCGGCGGCCGGAACCGCAAAGCCGGGGACGAGTGGTTCGGACGGGTCAGTCGCCATCGGGCCTCCTGTATGATGCAACCATCGGGTTGCACATCAGAGTAGCGGATGCGCAACCCACAGGTTGCACATCGGCCAGGTTGCACATCGGCCAGGTTGCACATCAGCCAGGTTGCACATCAGCCGGACGAATGTCTCGAGGAGGCTGGGGCGATGAGCGGAGACGGGATGGGGAACAGGACCGACGAGGCCGAACTGGGCTCCGTCCGCCGCAGTGTCGTGCTCCCGGCCCCGGTGGAGACGGTGTGGGCGACCATCACCGATTCCGGCCGGCTGTCGGCCTGGCTGAGCGGCGAGGTGGAGCTCGACGCCTTCCCCGGCGGTCAGATCGTCGTCAGGGAGGACGGCCGCCTCCGCCGCGGCGTCGTCGTCGACGTCGAGCCGTTGCGCCACCTCGAGATCCAGTGGCTGCCCGCCTCCCGCCGCATCGGGTTCGTGTGGGGCCCCGACGACCAACCGGCCGGAACCGGGGGAAGGCTGGAGTTCCGGCTCGAGCCGGCCGGGGGCGACGACGGGGCGGACGCCGCCACCCGGCTCACCGTCATCGAGTGGGCGCCCGCCGCGCACCCGGCCGGGCGCCCGTCCGCCCTGGCCGTGGCCTGAACGCGGTGACCCGCGGCCCGGGAGGTTCGGGGGTGTCGCCCGAAGGTGATTCCGGGCCGGCCCGGCCGGGGGCCGTCTTCGAGGCGCTGGCCGATCCCACGCGCCGGGAGGTCGTCCGCAGACTGGCCCAGCAGGGGCCGGCCACGGCCACCGAGCTCGCCGGCGAGCTGCCCGTCACCCGCCAGGCGGTGGCCAAGCACCTGGCCACGCTGGCCGAGGCGGGGCTGGTGACCTCCGACCGTCAGGGCCGGGAGACCCGGTTCTCGTTCACCCCGCAGCCGCTGGCCGACGCCGTGACGTGGATGGCCGACGTGGGAAGCCAGTGGGACGACCGCCTCCAGGCTCTCTCCCGCTACCTCGAGACCGGCGAGCCCGGGCCCAAGCGCCGCAAGCCGGGCTTCGACACCGACCGCTAGACGCGGTCGGATGCGCGATCCGTCCGACTGGATCGGTCGGATCGCGCATCCGGGGCTCGCTACTCCTTGGCCGTGGCCCGGTCGACGTTGATCCGGCCCCGGCAGGTCTGGCTGTTGGCCTCGCAGCCCACGCCCTTGTCGGCGGTGTCGAGCAGCCGGGTCACGGCCGCCTGCTGGCTGAGGCCTTCGCCGAGGAGGAGGGCGATGGCGCCGGTCACGTGGGGGGCGGCCATCGACGTTCCGGCCAGGTAGGTGTAGGCGTTCTGCTGGCCCTTGATCCAGAAGGTCGAGTAGATGTCGTCGTCCTTCTTCTTGTCGGCCGCGCCGCCGGGGGCGGCCACGGCCCACTTGGCGCCGCCGGTCGACGTGGTGTACGAGGCCGGCTTGTCGTCAGGGCCGGTGGCGCCGACGATGATGGCGTTCATGTCGCCGAAGTTCGAGCCTTCGATGCCGAGCCCGGTGCCGGAGTTCCCGGAGGCGACGACGGCGATGGCGCCGTGGCCCCAGGCGTAGTCGATGCCTTCCTTGAGCTCGTTCTCACTGATGAGGGCGGTGATGGGCTGGGCCGGGTCGCCGAGCGAGAGGTTGACGACCTTGGCGCCGTGGTCCACGACCCACTTGATGCCGGCCGTGACGTCGGAGCCCTGACCGGTGCCCTGGGCGGTCATCACCTTGGCCACCACCAGCTGGGCGTCGGGGGCGACGCCGGCGATGCCCTTGCCGTTGTCCTTGTAGGCGGCGGCGATGCCGCTCACGTGCGTGCCGTGGCCCTGGTCGTCCTGGGCGCTGCCCTGGCACTTGGCCACGTCGCCGCCGGAGCCCACACAGCTGATCGACTCCACGACCTTTCCGGCGATGTCCTCGTGCGTCAGATCCACGCCGGTGTCGACGATCCCGATGCGGACGCCGGCCCCGGTGGTGCGGGTCCACGCCTTCTCGGCCCCGATCCGGGCCAGGCTCCACTGGTTGGCGAACGACGGATCGTTCGACGCCTGGGCGGCCGTCGTCGGAAAGACGGCCAGTGCGGTTACTGCCAGCCCCAGCAACGAAATGCGGATGGTACGCATGACGCCACCCCTTCTGAACCCGTTTGACCCGTTTGTCCTGGAAAGGTTTCCCCGCTGGCAAAGACCGGAAACCGGGCGAAAGGTTCAGGACACGGAGGGTGGGCGATCCCGCGGCAGGAACACCTCGACCACCAGTCCCCCACCCGGACGGGGCCGGGCCGCCACCCGCCCGCCGTGGGCGGCGGCCACGGACCGGACGATCGACAGCCCGAGGCCCGCGCCGCGGCCGGCGACCCGGTCGGCGCCGGAGCGGCGGAACGGCTCGAACAGCCCGTCGATCTCGGCGGCGGCGATGACCGGGCCGCTGTTCTCCACGGCCAGCCGCACCTCGCCGGCAGCGGACGAGGGGCCGGCCTCCGGCGCCGGGCCGGTCACGACCTCCAGCCGGCCGCCGGCAGGACCGTTGTGCCGTATGGCGTTCTCGATCAGGTTGCCGGCCAGGCGCCCGAGCAGGGCGGCGTCGCCCGCCGTCGGCGCGGGGTCGAACGTACCCGCCGTCTGCACCCCGGCCGCCGCCGCTTCGGCCGCCGACTGCGTCAGCGCCTCCTCGGCCAGTTGAGCCAGGTCGACCGGCGCCCGTTCGGCCGGGCCCCGGTCGGAGCGGGCCAGGACCAGCAGCCCGTCGATCAGGGCGTCGGACCGTTCCGTCGCCCGGCGGACCACCTCACCCATCCGGCGCAGCTCGCCGGGGCTGGCGTCGGGGTTGGCCAGGGCGACGTCGACCTCGGTGCGCATGATCGACAGCGGCGTCCGCAGCTCGTGGGAGGCGTTGGCCACGAAGCGTTTCTGGCTCTCGAAGGCGGCCTCCAGGCGGCCCAGCATGGCGTCGAAGGTGTCGGCGAGCTCCTTGAGCTCGTCGTCGGGGCCGTCGAGGGCGATGCGCTCGTGGAGGTTCTCCTCCGAGAGCTTCCGGGCCGTGGCCGTCATCCGGTGGAGGCCGCCGAGGACCCGCCCGGCGATGGCCCAGCCGAAGCCGACCGACAGCACGGCCATGACCCCGAGCGCCTGCAACGACTTCACCACCAGCTCGTGGAGCGTCGTGTCCCGGTAGGAGTTGGTGAGGTCGCGCAGCACGTCCGACACCTTCCGCCCGTCGGGCGTGACCGGTTCGGGGATGACCGGTGCGCCGGTCTTCCCGCCGGGGGTCCCGACGAACATATGGGTCTCCCCGCCGCCGAGGCCGCCGGGGGCGGCCGGCGCGCTGAAGGTGACCCCCACGCTGGGGGCCGAATTCCCCAGGCTCGTCCGCACCAGGGCGTAGTTGAGGGTGAGGAGGATGGCGCCGGCCAGGAGGAACAGCCCGCCGTAGGCCAGGGTCAGCTTCAGCCGGACGGTGAAGCGGGGCAGCGCGAGCGTCATGGCGTCACGATCCGGTAGCCGGAGCCGACCACGGTCTCGATCACCGGCGGGTCGCCGAGCTTGCGGCGCAGGTTCATCACCGTCACCCGGATGGTGTTGGTGAATGGGTCGGCGTGTTCGTCCCACGCCCGCTCCAGGAGCTGCTCCGCGCTGACCACGCCACCCCCGGCCCGGATCAGCACTTCCAGCACGGCCAGCTCCTTGCGCGTCACCGGCAGCGGGCGCCCGGCCCGGGTCACGAAGTGGCGGGCCGGGTCGAGGACGACGTCGCCCATTTCGAGGACGGGCTTCACGGCCAGCGAGCCCCGCCGGGCCAGGGCCCGGATGCGGGCCACCAGCTCGGCGAAGGCGAACGGCTTTCCGAGGTAGTCGTCGGCGCCGAGCATCAGCCCGGCGACCCGGTCGTCGAGATCGCCGGAGGCGGTCAGCATGAGGATCCGGGGGATTTCGGCCGCCCCCGGCGCCGGCGACGAGGAGATGAGGGTGCGGCAGACCTCGTCGCCGTGGACGACCGGGAGGTCGCGGTCGAGGACGACCACGTCGTAGCCGTTGGTGGCCGCCTTCTCCAGGGCGGCGCCGCCGTCGGCGGCGACATCGACCGCCATCCCCTCCCGGCGCAGACCGCGGGCGATGGCGTCGGCCAGGGTCCCTTCGTCCTCCACCACCAGCACTCGCACCGCGCCATGGTGCCTGTCGGCGCGTAAAGCCGCCATAAAGCCCTGGCTTTACCGGGGTTTTAGGGCTGTCGGCGTACTCCTTCGCTCAGCGCTTCTGCATCTCTCGTCTCGTCGAAGGAGTACGCCCCATGGCCCATCCCCGCCGGTTGCACCGGCTTCCCGTCCTCATCCTCCTCGCCGCCGGCCTCGGCGCCGGCGTCGCCTGCTCGGGCCCCGGCTCGGGCTCGCCCAACGGCGTCGCCAGCGTCAAGACCACGGCCGGCAAGAGCGCCGGCCCCGACGCGGCCGCCGAGAAGGACAAGACCAAGACCAACCCCGAGGACGCCATGCTGGCCTTCGCCCGCTGCATGCGGGACCACGGCGTGAACGTGCCCGACCCCGACACCAGCGGTGGCGGCCCCGGCGTCGTCACGTTCAGCGCCGCCGCGCCCGGTGAGGCGCTCGACATCGACACGAGCAAGTTCCAAGAGGCCGACAAGGCCTGTCGCGATCTCCTCGGCGACGCCGGCCCCCAGAACATGTCGCCCCAGCAGCAGCAGGAGGCGCAGGACCAGGCGCTGGCCTTCTCCCGCTGCATGCGCGAGCACGGCGTCAACATGCCCGACCCGACCTTCGGCGGCCAGGGCCAGGTCACGATGAAGCTGGACAAGGACAGCGGCCTCGACCCGTCCGACCCCAAATTCGAAGCGGCCCAGCAGGCCTGCGGCTCGGCCTTCGGCCCCGGCGGCGGCAAGGGTGGCCCGGGCATGTCGGTGAGCGGCAAGGCCGACGGCGGCAAAGGTGGCGGCCCGAGCAGCGGCGCCGTCTTCTCCGTCGGCGGCGCCCCCAGCGCGTCTTCGGGCGGTGCCAAGTGATCGGGCGGCGGACGAAGACCGGCACCGGCGGCGAGGCCCTGGTCCAGTCCCGGCGGCGCCGGCGGACCGCGGTCGTCACCGGCGGCGCGGCCGTGGCGCTCGTCGGGGCTCTGGCCGTGAGCGGCCTGCCCGGTGGGCGGGCCAAGGCCGATGGCGGCAGCGGGCCCAAGCTCGGGTCGGCGGCGGTCACCCGCCGGACCCTGGTTGAACAGCAGGATCTCAGCGGCACCCTGGGTCACGGCGACGCCGCTCCGGTGGTCAACCGCCGCAACGGCACGCTGACCTGGCTGGCCCCGGCCGGCTCCACCGTCGACCGCGGCCAGCCCCTCTACGAGGTGGACGGGCACAAGGTGCCGCTCCTCGTCGGCGACCGGCCCGCCTGGCGGCCGCTCGGGCCCGCCGCCTCGGGCGCCGACGTCCGCCAACTGGAGGAGAACCTCGTCGCCCTCGGCTACGCCACCACCCGCACCCTCGACGTCGACGACACCTGGACGGCGGCCACCACCGACGCCGTCAAGCGGTGGCAGAAGGCCGCCGGGCTCGACCAGGACGGCGTCGTCGACCTCGGCGAGGCGGTGTTCCTCCCCGGGGCGGTGATCGTCGCCTCCCAGTCGGGCCATCTGGGCGAGGACGCCCGGCCCGGCGGCGAGGTCCTCACCGCCACCCCGGCCGCACCAGTGGTCACCGTCAAGCTCGACGCGGCCAAGCGGGACCTGGCCAAGGCCGGCGATGCGGTCGAGATCGGCCTCCCCGGCGACAAGCGCATCCCCGGCACGGTCACCTCCGTCGGCACGGCCGCCTCCAGTAGTGGGAGCGGCGGGGGCGGGGGCGGCGACGCCCAGGTGGCGGTCACGATCACCCCTCACGGATCGACGGAAGGGCTCGACGGGTCACCGGTCGACGTCTACGTCACCCGCCAGAAGGCCGAGAACGTCCTGGCCGTTCCGGTCGGTGCGCTCCTGGCCCTGGCCGAGGGCGGCTACGGCGTCGAGACCGAGGCCGACCACAAGCTCGTGCCCGTCGAGACCGGCCTCTTCGCCGACGGCCAGGTCGAGGTGCGGGGCCCCGGGCTCCGGCCCGGCCTCAAGGTTGTGGTGCCGGTATGAGGCGAGCGCCCGTCCTGGAACTCGAGGCGGTCAGCAAGGAGTACCCGGGTTCGCCACCGGTGGTGGCCCTCGACCGGGTCGACCTCGCCATCCACGCCGGCGAGCTGGTAGGGATCGTCGGGCCGTCGGGCTCGGGCAAGTCGACGCTGCTCCATGTCATGGGGACGCTCGACCGGCCCACGGCTGGCGCGGTCCGGCTCCAGGGGCGCGACGTCACCGTCTGCTCCGACGCCGAGCTGTCCCGGCTGCGGGGCCGGACCATCGGCTTCGTCTTCCAGCAGTTCTTCCTGCTGGAGGGCAACACCGCCCTGGACAACGTCGCCACCGGTCTCCTCTACCGGGACCGGGACGATGGCGAGGAGCACGGCCCGGGACATCCCGGCACCGCGCCCGGCCCGGGCCTCGCCCGGGGCCCGGTCCCGGGTCGGCGTCGGCGCCGCGGCCCGAGCCTGGCGCTGGCCGAGCGGCGGGTGAGGGCAGCCGAGGCGCTGGAGACGGTCGGCCTCGGTCACCGTCTCGGACACCGCCCCGGGGAGCTGTCGGGCGGCGAGCGTCAGCGGGTGGCGATCGCCCGGGCCCTGGTCGGGCGGCCGGCGCTGCTGCTGGCCGACGAGCCGACCGGCAACCTCGACTCCGTGGCCGGCAACCGGATCCTCGACCTCCTGCTGGAGCTCAACGCCGCCGGCGCCACAATTGCCGTCATCACCCACGACCGGGAAGTGGCCGACCGGCTGGGACGGCGGGTCTTCCTCCGGGACGGCCGCATCGAGCACGACCGGCCCGCCGGGCCGGACGGCCCCCGGCACGGTCCCGGCAACGGCGATCAGGCGGCCCTCTCCGGCCGCTCCCATGACGAGCGGTCCGGGCACCACGCCGGCCCCGATGACGAGCGAGCCGGGCACGACGCCGGCGTCGCTCCCTGGAGGGCGGCCTGATGCGGGATCTCCTCGTTCTGGCCGGCGGCGGTCTCCGGGCCCGGCGGCTGCGGTCGATCCTGTCCGCGGCCGGGATCGCGCTGGGGATCGCGGCCATGGTGGCCGTCCTCGGCATCTCGGCCTCCAGCCGCACCAACCTGCTGGCCGAGCTCGACGCCCTCGGCACCAACCTGCTCACGGTGGAGGCGGGCCAGACGCTGATCGGCGGCGACGCCAAGCTCCCCGAAACGGCGCCGGGCATGATCGGCCGTATCGGGCCGGTGCAGTCGACGGCGGCCACCGCCCGGGTGTCGACCACCGTGCGGCGCACGGACCACATCCCCGAGGCGGAGACCGGCGGCATCGCCGTGCGGGCGGCCCAGCCCGGGCTGGCCTCGACCCTGCGGGCCACGGTCCGGGCCGGCCGGTTCCTCGACGGTGCCACCGACCGGTACCCGGCGGTGGTCCTCGGGTCGGTGGCCGCCGACCGGCTCGGCATCGACCGCGTCGGCGGACGGGTGTGGCTGGGCGGCCGCTGGTTCACCGTGACCGGGATCCTCGACCCGGTGCCGCTGGCGCCGGAGATCGACCGCTCGGCGCTGATCGGCTTCCCGGTGGCGGAATCGCTCCTCGGCGCCGACGGCGCGCCCGGCACGGTCTACCTGCGGGCCGACCCGTCCCAGGTCGACGCCGTCCGCTCGGTGCTGGCGCCGACGACGAACCCCCGGCATCCAGAGGAGGTGCGGGTCAGCCGGCCGTCCGACGCATTGGCCGCCCGCAGTGCCGCAGGCGCCGCCTTCACCGGGCTGCTGCTCGGGCTCGGGGCGGTGGCGCTCATCGTCGGAGGGGTCGGCGTGGCTAACGTCATGGTGGTGTCGGTGCTCGAACGTCGACCGGAGATCGGCCTGCGGCGGGCGCTCGGCGCCACCCGGGGCGACGTTCGGCGCCAGTTCCTGGCCGAGTCGCTCCTCCTGTCCGGCGCCGGGGGCGCGGGCGGGGTGGCCATGGGCGCCGCCATCACCGCCGCCTATGCCGCGGGGCGGTCGTGGGGCGTGGCGGTGCCCGTCCCGGCGCTGGCCGGGGCGATGGCCGCCGCGCTGCTCATCGGGGCGGTGGCGGGCCTCTACCCGGCGCTGCGGGCCGCCCGGCTGGCCCCCACCGACGCGCTGAGGACATGACGCCGGGCCGGGGAAAGGCGCGGGTTGCGTCCGGCGGGATGCTAAGAAAGCTCAAGTGCATCCCGCCGGGCTCACCCCCGCCGACCCCCGCCCGGGGAGGTAGGCAGTGACGGTCGCCACCTCGTCGCGGGCCCGCACCGTGGCCGCCGACCTGCTGGAGCACGTGCCCGGCGCCTACTGCGCCGTGATGCGGCGGCGCCACCCCGAGTGGTTCCTGGTCGACGACGCCACCGACGTGGTGGTCGAGGGCTACCAGAGCTGTGGCAACACGTTCGCCCGCAAGGCGCTGGAGCACGCCAACCCGTCGCTCCGTATCGCCAGCCACTCTCACAGCTGGGCCAACGTCGCCCGGGGCCTGCGGCTCGGGAAGCCGGTGGTGGTGCTCCTGCGGCCCCCGGTCGAGGCCGTGGCGTCGCACGCCGTCCGCATGCGCCTCGACGACCTCGACCGGGAGCTGCGCCGCTACCACCGCTTCTACCGCCGGGTGTCGGCCGTCACGGGCTCGGTCGTGCTGGCGCCGTTCGAGATGACCGTCGACCGCTTCGGAGATGTCGTCCGGGCCGTCAACGCCGCCTTCGCCACCAACCTCAAGCCGTTCGACCACCACGACCCCGGGGCCAAGGCCGTGGTGTTCGAGGAGATGGAACTCGAGGCGCTCTCCACGCCGTCGGAGCTGGACCGGATGTGGCGCATCGCCCGGCCCAGCGCGGAGCGCGAAGAGGCGACGCGGGTGATGCGGGCGCGCCTTGGCGGCCTGGCGCACCGCTCGCCGCTGGCCCGCTGTCAGGCCGTCCACGAGGAGCTGATGGCCCGGGTCTGACCCGGGGCCGCCCGTCCGGCCCGGCCGGTCTTTCTCCCGGCGCCTTGTCCAACCAGGTACGCAGGCGTACCGTGGGCCCATGACCAAGCGACTGGGGCTGTTCCTTGGGCTGGGGTTCTGCGGCGTCGTCCTCCTCCTGACCGGTCTGGCCTGGGATGCGGTCGCCCACGCCCACGACCCCGGGCTGGCCGGACGGGAGGGCATCTTCACCCTCCGGAACCCGGGCCACATGCTCCTCGGCCTCGGGATCGGGCTGGTGCTCGTGAGCCTCATCGGCGGCTGCGAGACGCTGCTGGCGTCGGCCGGCGGGCGCTGGGCCCGGCCCGCCGTCCGCCTGGCTTTCCTGGCCGGGTGCACGGCGCGGGTGGTGCCGGCGGCCGCCGACACGTCGTGGGCGGCCGGTGCGGCCCACGACCATCCTGCCGCTCTGCACGGGGGCGCCAAGGGGGCGCTGGCCTCCTCGGTGGACGGGTTCCATGGCCATGGGCCGGACCGCGTCGCTTCTGGCGACCCAGCGGGCGGCGCGGCGGGGGGCGCGGCGGCGAGGCACGACCACGGCCCGGCAGGCGATGGGACGACGGCGCCCGGCGACGCGACGACGGCGGCGGGCGGCGACGGACTCGACGGCAGTGCGGCGGGCAGTGCGGCGGCCGGCCCGGCGCCGGTCGGGCACGACCACTCTGCGGCCGGTCGGTCCGACAGCGCCGGCGCGGCCCACGACCAGGCCGCCACCGGTTCGGCGTCGACCGGGCGCGGCCCGTCCGGACCGGGATCGGCGGCGGGCGGCGCAACCCACGACCACGGCGCAGGCTCGTCCGGCGAGCCTGGTCCGGGCCCGGCTCCGGGCGCGGGACCGGCGGGCGACGGCGGGACGGCCGACGGGGAACACCACCACGACCCCGGCGCCGGTGCGGCGCAGCCGCCGGGTTCCGGCGCTCCGCAGGGCACGTGGGTCGAGGTCCGCTATGGGCCGTTCGTCATCCCGCCGGAGAGCGCCGGCGGCGGCGCCGATCGCTCCGACATCGTCGTGCCCACGCTCACCAAGCCGTGCTCCAACTGTTTCCTGCAGCAGATGGAGCCCGACCTCGTCTACGCCGACGACTCGCCGGCCAATCTCGACACCGGCCTGATGCTCCATCACGCGGTGCTGTTCTCGGCCGGGCGGCCCGACGCCACGTGCGGCCCGTCCGAGCCCTTCCCCGGCAAGCTCGGCCAACGGTTCTTCGCCGCCGGCAACGAGCGCACCCCCGGCCTGTTCCCACCCGGCTTCGGCTACTACGTCGACTCCGGCAACTGGAGCGGGATCTTCCACATCATGAATCACAGTGCCGAGGCGAGATCGGTGTACTTCCGGCTCAACGTCCGCTGGTCCCCGGCCAAGGAGGGGGGCATCCTGCCCCTCACCCCGCTGTGGCTCGACATGAACAACTGCCGGACGTCGGAGTACGCCGTGCCCGCCGGCCCGTCGTCGTCACACTGGACGTGGACGTCGAATGTCACCGGCCGCATCGTCTCCACCGCCGGCCACGTCCACAACGGCGGGCTCCGGACGACGCTGTCCAACCAGACGACCGGCGATCACCTGTGCACCAGCAGGGCCGGCTGGGGGAAGAAGGCCGCCTACCAGGGCTCGATCGAGTCGATGAGCGCCTGCACCTGGGACCGGGTCGGCACGGTGCAGAAGGGCCAGGTGCTCGACCTCGAGACCACCTACGACGCACCCCAGCCCGTCCCCGACGCCATGGGCATCATGATGGCCTTCGTCTTCGAAACCACCGACCTCGCCGCCGGCACCCCGGCCCCACCCGGCGTCCGCGGCGAAGGCCCCGCCCCCGTGGAGTCGACACCCCCGCCCTCATCGGGCCACGACCACCACTAGCCCCGCCGGGCCGTCCTCCCCACCCTTCCGGCGTTCCTTTCCCGGCCATCTGCGGTAATCGAACGCCGGAACCCGCCCCGCGCCCGACCCGGCCATTCCGGCGTTCGTTTGCCGGCCATCTGCGGCAATCGAACGCCGGAACCGCCCCGCGCCCGACCCGGGCCATTCCGGCGTTCGTTTCCCGGCCACCTGCGGTAATCGAACGCCGGAACGCGCCC
>JAUZEX010000162.1 GCA_030838815.1 Actinomycetota bacterium | reverse complement strand
TCGTTCATGGTTCCGACGACGCGGCGGTTGGCGGTCCTGGCCAGGCGGCGGTCTGCCATGGCCGCCAGTTCGGCGTCGACGAATCGGGGGGCGACGCCGTGGGCGGCGAGGATCCGCTCCAGTGCGGCGGGGAACCGGGCGAGGACGGTGGCGGCCGGCGCGAACGGCATGAGCACCGGCAGCAGCGTCGTCTCATTGACGAACAGTGCCACCTGGGGTCTCCAGAGGAGGACGGTGGCGTACCAGGAGCCGAGCGCCGTGGTGGATGGGTCGCCGGGTGAGGCGGTGGGTCGGCCGACCCGGTCGAGGAACTTTTTGGTGCATGCCTCATAAGGGGATACCGCCAGGCCCCCCGCCTCCTTCGTACCGGACGGACCACCGCTGATCGCATGGTCTCGGCGCGCCACGACGGCCTGCCGGCCGTTGCCAATGGCGCGTGATCTGTACAGCCTGACTACCCGTCCACATCCGACCGACCGCCCGGAAATGGAGGGGGTTGGTCAGGTGGGAGGGCGGTAGGGATCGGTGGCGTAGCGGGCCATCACGGCCAGGATCTCGGTCGGGTCGAGGCGACCGTCGGTGTCGGGCGTCAGTTGGGACAATTCCCGGAAGTACCCGATGTAGCGCTCGGGGTTGAGGGCGCACAGGAAGCTTGCGGGGGCGTGGTCGTCAGCGTTGGCGAAGGTGTGGGGATCGCCTATGGGAGCGGTGACGAGCTGGCCTGCTGTGGCGATCAGCGATTGGGTGCCGCTGGTGAAGCGGACCGTTCCGGTGAGGACATAGAAGCTTTCGTCGTGCTCCCGGTGGACGTGCTGGGGTGGTCCGACAAAGCCGGGGACGAGCTGACACTCGACCACACCGATGCGCCCTGAGGTCGGACCGCCGTCGTCGAGCACGCGGAAGGTGGCACCTCCGGCGGCGAAGCTCTCGGGATGCTCGTCGCTGATCCGTATCGTCATGTCACTCGCTTCGGGTGATGCCGGCCTTGCGCAGCACGTCGGCTGGGACGCCGAGGGACCGCCAGGCGCTGTGGCTGATGCCCTTGCGCTGGCCGTAGCTCTTGGCCGCGGCGATGAAGCCTTCTTCGAGTTGCGTGAGGTCGGTTTTGGCTTTCAGAGTGTCCAACTCGTCCTGGAGGTTGATCCGTTCCTGGATGAGGTGGAGCCGGGTGAGCGGGTCGGCATCGACGAGCCGCTGCTCGATGGTATCGAGACGCCTCGTGATGGAATCCGGCGTACGTTTCCGGCCCCGCTTCGGGCGGTTCTTCTCCAGCGCCTCAAGGTAGAGCCGGACGCCACGGCCCTGATCCCGCCCTTCGGCCAGCGCCAGCTTGTGCCCGTCCGACATCGGGGACCGGCCCCGCCGGGTCGGAGCTTTCGGTTCGGATGCCGCTGCCGTTCGAGTCGCGGCCGGGCCGCTGGCCGTGGCCGACTGCTTTCGTGGTCTGCGAACTGGCTGTGCTTTCTGCATGATGTCGCCCCTCCACCTCTCGGCTCGAAATCGAACCCACGAATTGGAAAGAACCCGCGTCATCGAAGCGTCCAAGAACGGGTGTGGGCGATGACATCTATGATGCTATTCGATCGTGAGAATTTCGCCAATTCGACCGGCAACGAGGAGCATCTTGACTGGAAGGGTCGGTCGACAGCCACGTCCGGTGGCGCCCGGAGCCGAGGTTGATGGCCGTCGAGAGCGAAGACGCGGCGTCGGGCGCCTGGCCCTGCGGTTCCGCAGCGAAGAACTGGTCAAGGAATTCAACATGGCCGGTGAGCCCCGAGGACAGCCGTGCAGGATACAGGCTCCGGCGTGGACGACGTTCGCTTGAAGAGCTCGGTCCCGCGAAAGGGCGAGTGGAGTTAGCGGTGGGGAGTTTGACCGCCCTACCGCCACGCAGAGGCCCTGCGTCGGGTCCTTGGTCTTCGCCAAATATGCGTCGCTCACTGTGGGACAGTTCTCTTCGGTATGGCTGATGGAATTCCTCTACACCTATGACTCGGCGGCGACGACGGCCCAATGTGACCGGGCAGCCCTCGAACGCCGATAACGAGCGGAGGGTCGATGGATGACGAACGGGCACGAGCGCTGCTTCAAGATGAGCGGGTCAGGGTGCAGCGGCTGCTGGGCGGCGCCGACGCCGTAGGCCGCTCCGATCGGCAGGCCGCCGACGAAGACGCCGGCTCCAGTGACGCCGCTGAACTCCTCACCAGCCAAGGCACCGACGACGCCCTCGCCGCCGAGCTGCGGGATCGGTTGGCCGCACTCGACCGTGCCGAGGAGCGACTCGAGGCAGGAACATTCGGACGGTCGATCCGCAGCGGACAGACCATTCCCGACGACCGCCTCGAGGCCGACCCAGCCGCCGAACTGACCGTCGAGGAAGCCAACCGGTCCTGACCTGGATACAAAACGGTCCTTCACGCTGTCGAGAGGTTCGGAAACGATGAACCTGCTGGTGATGCACCGGCTCGGTTCCGCTGGGCTGGGTTAGCGGTTGCTGAGTCGGAAGTCGTCGCCGCCGTCACGTCGGCGGCGGCGGAGTTGTTTCCACCAGGGTGTCCGTTCCCGATCGATGTCGGCGACGACGTCGGGGATGGCGTCGGCCACGATGGCCTCGGCGTCGGCGAGGACATCGATGGTGTCTTCGATGGGGCCGGCGGGTTCTTCTTCCACCGCCGGGGCGTGGGCGAGGGATCCACGGTCGAAATCGGAGGTGATCATCAGGATCCGTTCGTACCGGGAGCACCCTTCAGGGCAGCGCCATGGCGCCTCGGGGGCGAGATCGAGGGTGCAGAACCGGGCCACCTCGCCGTCGTCGTAGCTGCGGCTCTCGTAGTGGGAGCAGTCCTCTCGCATCGGCACCCCGCCAGTCTCCCACCAACGCCGAGTCCCCTGGCACGTACACGTTCGCCGCCTCTCGGCTGGGCGGCCCCTATGGCGATGGGATTCGGAGGATGGCGCGGGACGTGGAAACACGGCTGCCCCTGACTGGCTCCGTCGCACCCGAACTCACGACGTCAAGATCGCATATTCGGCGATCGGGAGCGGACGGGGTCCCGATCCCAGTGGCGCGTAATCGCTGACAGCGGCCGCCCGTAATATGGGGCTCCGATCAACCGGCGACGTGTCAGCGACCACGCCCATATGCGGCTACGTCACCTACCCCGCTGGTCGGATAACCGCGCCGTATCGCTCGGAGTGGGGCCCCGTGGATACGAGCGCGTCAAAGCGGAGGAGGGCCGAGTTACGCGGGACCCTTCTGAGCTGGCCCTGGTCAGGTACCGGTCGATCGACCGTCAGGAGCGCCGTAGGTGACGAGCACGGCCCGTTCGACGAGCTCGGACAGGTTGGGGATCCCGGCTTCTTCGGCCAGGTCGGCGATGGCCGCCGCCTGGGAGATGGTGGCGGTGAACTGGCGGGACCGGGCCCGCCCTTCGACCATGAGCCGGCGGGACCGGGGCGGGCGGGCCAGGGGGTCGTCGTCGTTGGGGGGCCGGTCGGCGATGAGGGCCGGGCGGGCGGCGCGGAGGGCGTTGATGATCAGTTCGCCGTAGCTGGTGCCGGGCTGGGCGGCGCGGGCGGTGTCGAGAAGGTCGCAGGCCGCGGGCGACAGCGTCGTGTGGATCTGGCGGCATCCGACGGTCCGCGTGAGGCCGGGGAGCCGTTCGTCCGCCCCGGCCGGGGTCGCCGCGGCGGACCGGTCCCCCGCCGGCTCCTCAGCTGCCGCGGCGGACATCGGCGCCTCGGCGACCGGGGTCGGCTCGGGGACAGCGGGAGCGGCGACCACGGCCAGCGGGGTGCGGGCCGGCGGTGCGGAGAGAAGGTCCGGGTCCGGCGGCGCGCCGACCGGGGGCCGGTCGGCCGGCCTGCGGCGGCGGCGGGGGTCGAAGGCCTCCTTTGCTTCGGCGGTCACCGGGCCACCTCGGCGATGGCCGCCATCGTGGTCCGGGTGGCGTCGAGGCGGCCCCGGAACCGGTCGTTGACGGTGGAGATGACGGCGGCGTAGTCGTCGGCGAGGCCCCGGGCGCCGTCGACGTTGAGCGACGGGGGCTGTTCGCCGGTTCGGGTGCGGAGCCATTCGAAGCGGCGGCGGCGTGCCTCCTCGGCGATCCGTTCGTGTTCGATGGCGACGCGTCCGAGGCGCAGCATCTCCTCCGCCGCGTCGGTGTGGCGGATCCACGGTTCGAACACCTCGACGTCGGCGGCGTCCATGTCGGTGAGCAACGCGGCGAGGTCGGCCCGCCCTTCGGCCATGCGCCGTGTCGCACCGCGCCGGTATTTGCCGACGGCGACGCCGAGCACCTCGAGGTCGGGGTTCTGGCGGGCCTGGATCTCGGCTACATGGTTGAGGGCGTGGGCGACGCCGTCGATCTGGAGGTCGCCCGGTTCGGCCGGGATGACGACGAACCGGACCGTGGACAGGGCGACGACGTGCAGTAGCGACCAGGTGGGCGGCAGGTCGACGAGGATGAGGTGGTAGTCGGAGGCGATCGGGAGCAGGATCTCGTCCAGGGCCTGTGAGACCGGCTGTCCCTGCATGGCCCGCAGCCCGAGCAGGTCGAGGAGCTCACCGGCGGCCGGTCCGCCGGCCACGGCGTCGAGTCCGCCCCGCCCCCCCACGTCCCGCAGGACGGTGGGCACCCGGCGGTCCTTGAACGCGCCCAGCAGTTCCGCTCCCCCGTCGTCGGCGCCACCGTGGCGGGCGTCGAAGCCGAGGAGGCGGGCCATGTTGCCCTGAGGGTCGAGGTCGACGACCAGCACCCGCCAGCCGCCGGCGGCGTTCATGACGGCGTGGTTGGCGCAGTGGGTCGACTTCCCCACCCCGCCCTTCGTGGCGTACCAGGTCAGCGCCTGAGGGATCACCGAATGCTCCTCGTCTTGTCCGGTCCGGTCCCCTACTCCGCTCTACCCGCCCCCGATGTTACGGATGTTGCCGCCGTGCGCGGTGGATACCGGTGTGGCGACGGTGCGGGGCCGGTGCACGTCCGAGTGACCGCCGCCGCTCCCCCGTCACGTTGCCGGGTGGCCGACGTGCCGGTACCGCCGCCCCGACGTCGTGCCTCCGCAGGGGCGGCGCCACCGCCCCGCCCCGAACCCGTGGCGGACGCGCCTGAGGTCCGGAAGAGGACCGGTGGCACACCGCCAGCCGAACGGTTGGACAGCGGGGTATGCCCGGAAGGGCGGCGTCACCGCCCCGTTCCCGCTCCGGAACGCTCACGGTCGGGTGGCGTGACACCCCCGGTCCGCTTGCGCGCTCGTGGCGGTGGTCTCGCGGCCGCCCTGCGGTCGGGTGGCGCCACATCATCGCTGTCCCACCGGCGAGGAAACGCGTCCCGGGCGGTGCGGTGGCGAAGGACCGCCGGTACCGGCCCGCCACGGACCCGGGGGGACACCGGCAGCCAACCGTCGCGCCATCGGGGACGCCGCGGCGTGGCACCGGCGCCGGAGCGAAGGGATCGCGTCAGTACACCGTTGGTCCACCGGCTGCGTCGCGGGGCCACACCGTCACGCCCCGCCCGGGCCGCGTGGCCACGCCGTCCGGGCTAGGCCGAGATACCGCCTGCGACCCGGGGGAGGAACTGGCCGGCAGGCTGCTGGACGCGGCGGCCCGGCGAGGAGCAGGCTGCACCGAGCCGGCGGTGGGGGAGTGGGCACCAGGGGCCCGACGGACGGGGGTCCGCCTCGTCGTTGGCCGCGACCGAGGTCGGTGCGCAACCGTAAGTGCACCGTGGAGCCACCGCCACCGTCGCGGGGACGTACCGTGGTGACCGGGGAAGGGTGGCGGTCGACCACAACGGCGTGGCG
>JAUZEX010000160.1 GCA_030838815.1 Actinomycetota bacterium | reverse complement strand
AGATTTTCGACTGCAGGTCGGAGTCGTGGATACGGACCGACCCGGAGCCGAGCTCGATCCCGTTGAGCACGAGGTCGTAGGCCAGGCTCCGCACCGCCAGCGGGTCCGACTCCAGCTGGTCGAGGTCGTCGGGATGGGGACGGGTGAAGGGGTGGTGGGCCGGGATCGGCTTCCCCCCTGTGCCGTCCGGACCGACAGGCGAAAGAGCCTCGAACAGAGGGAACTCGACCACCCAGGTGAAGGCCAGCGGCCCGTCGAGCCGTTCGGGCGCACCGAGGTCGACGCGGAGCGTGCCGAGCAGCGACTGGGCCCTCCGCAGCGACGGGTCGGCCACGATGAGCACGAGGTCGCCGGGCGACGGCGACAGCGCGGTGCGCAGCCCGTCCTGCTCCAGCTCGGACAGGAACTTCACCACCGGCGCCTCGAGGGCGGAGCCGTCGCGGACCCGCATCCACACGAGGCCGGAGGCGCCGAGCGACTTGGCCCGGTCGGTCAGCCCGTCGAGCTGGTTGCGGCCCATCTCGCCCTTGCCGGGCACCACGAGGCCGGCGACCCCCTTGCCCTTGAAGGCGTTGAAGCCGCTGTCGGCGAAGAGGGCAGACAGGTCGCACAACTCCATCCCGAACCGGGTGTCGGGCTTGTCGGAGCCGAAGCGGGTCATGGCCTCGGCCCAGGTGAGGCGGGGGAAGGGCTTGGGCCGCTCTCCCGTCACCGCCTCCACGCCCCGGGCCTCGGACTCCTCGAAGATGCCGAGGATGTCCTCCTGGTCGACGAAGCTGGCCTCCACGTCGAGCTGGGTGAACTCGAGCTGCCGGTCGGCGCGGAGGTCCTCGTCGCGCCAGCACCGGGCCACCTGGTAGTAGCGGTCGAGTCCGGCCACCATCAGCATCTGCTTGAACAGCTGGGGCGACTGCGGCAGGGCGAAGAAGGTGCCGGGCATGAGCCGCGACGGCACGAGGAAGTCGCGGGCCCCTTCGGGTGTCGACCGCGTCAGCGTCGGCGTCTCGACGTCGACGAAGCCGGCGGCGTCCATGGCGGCGCGCATGGCCGAGACGAGCTTGGCCCGGGTGATGAGGTTGGCCGTCATGCGGGCCCGGCGCAGGTCGAGGTAACGGTGGCGCAGCCGGAGGGTCTCGTCGACCTCGACCCGGTCGTCGAGCGGGAACGGCGGAGGCTCGGCCTCGTTGAGGACGTCGAGGGCGGTGACGCCGACCTCGATCTCACCGGTGGCCTCCTTGGCATTGACCATGCCCTCCGGCCGGCGCCGGACCGTGCCCTCGACCCGGATGACGTACTCCGAGCGCAGCCGGTGGGCCTCGGCGCAGCCCGGCGACGTCGGGTCGAGCACGACCTGGATGATGCCCTCCCGGTCGCGCAGGTCGATGAAGACCACGCCGCCATGGTCGCGGCGGTGCGCCACCCAGCCGCACAGTGCGACTTCGGTGCCCTCGTCGCTGGCCCGGAGGCTGCCGGCGTAATGCGTGCGCATGCTCATCGGCCGGGATCCTCGGGTGCTATGTCGTCGATTCCTGGGTCGAGCCGTTCATGGAGCCAGGTCACGACCCGGTTCCGGGCCACCTCGACCTGTTCGCCCGACACCATGTCGCGCACCGCCACCGCTCCCTTCTCCATCTCGGCCCGGCCCACCAGCACCACGTACCGGGCGCCGGCCCGGTCGGCCGCCTTCGTCTGGGCCCGCACCGACCGGCCCCCGTAGGCCCGGTCGGCCGACAGCCCCGTCTCCCGCAGCTCGGCCAGCAGGGCGGTCACCTCGGCCGCCGCCTCCGGCCCCACAGCGTCGACCACGTAGGCGTCGAGGTGCGGCGCCGGCGCCGGCAGCACCCCTTCGGCGTCGCAGGCGATCAGCACCCGCTCGATGCCGATCCCGAAGCCGATGCCCGGCGATGGCGGGCCGCCCATCTCCTCGGCCAGCTTGTCGTAGCGGCCGCCGCCCCCGAGGGCGTTCTGGGCCGACTCCAGGGCCTCACTGGCGAACTCGAACGTGGTCCGTGTGTAGTAGTCGAGCCCCCGCACCAGGCGGGGGGCGATCTCGTGGGGTACGCCGATGGCGTCGAGTCCGGCCTGCACCGCCTCGAAGTGGGTCTTGCAGTCGGCGCAGAGGTGCTCCAGCAGCTGGGGGGCCCGCTCGGTCACCGCCACGCAGGCCGGGACCTTGCAGTCCAGCACCCGCAGCGGATTGGTCTCGAGGCGGGAGCGGCTGTCGGCGCAGAGCTCATCGGCGTGGGCCCGCAGGTAGGACCGCAGCGCCTCGAGGTAGCCGGGCCGGCACTGGTCGTCGCCGAGGGAGTTGATCGCCAGGCGAAAGCGCGACAGGCCCAGTGCCGTCAGGAAGCCGTGGGCGAGGGAGATGACCTCGACGTCGAGGGCGGGGTCGTCGACGCCGAGGACCTCGACGCCGAGCTGGTGGTGCTGGCGGTACCGGCCCCGCTGGGCCTTCTCGTGGCGGAAGTGGGGCGACAGGTACCAGACCTTCCACGGCGGCGTGGGCCGGTGCTGGATGTAGGCCCGCACCACGGGGGCTGTGCCCTCGGGCCGGAGGGCGAGGCGCCGGCCGCCCTTGTCCTCGAACTCGTACATCTCCTTGCGGACGACGTCGGTGCCCTCACCGACCCGCTGGAAGACCTCGATGTGCTCGTAGGCCGGGGTCATCACCAGGCCGTAGCCGAAGCGGGCCGCCCGGCCGGCGAAGGCGGCGACGAGCGCGGCCCACCGCCCCGACTCCGGGGGGAGGACGTCGTGCGTGCCGACCGGGGCGCGGTAGACGTCGGCGGGGGGAGCCGATCCCGATTGCATGACGGGCCATGCTACCGGCGGGTCAGGAGTACGGAACTTCCTTGAACGCCCCGGCCTGGATCTGGAAATGCGACGACGACGTGAGCCCGAAGTCGAAGCCGGGCCGCGACACCGGCTTGAACGTCAGGGTGAACTGCTGGTCGAGGGTGATCGACGAGGCGTAGACGGTGCCGGTGAAGTGCTTCAGGTTGGAGAACTTCACGCTGCCGTGGTTGGCGTAGAAGACGACGTCCACGTCGTCGGGCAGCGTCACGTTGTTCGACATGGCGATGGCCGGCGTCGTCACGGTGTCGGTGAAGAGGCTCACGATGGTGAGCGTCACCGGATGGCCGGCACCGTTGGCCATGTCCCGGGACAGGGTGATCGGGCCGTCGGCCACGATGGTGGTGTCGTCCGTCATCGTCCATTTCGAGCCGAGATTGACGGCGGTGGTGCAGGGCGCCGGACATGAGATCCGGTGGGTCCCCTTGAAGGCTCCGGTGTGCGCCGAGAAGTAGGTGTTGAAGGCGGCGGGGGTGGCCCAGGTCGACACCCCCCCCACGGGGTAGTCGGCCGGATCCCAGGTGAAGGTGGGCAGCGTCTGGGCGTCGGGCGGGGCGGGGGGCGAGTGCTGGGCCCGTGCACCGTCGACCGTCCCCCCGGAGATCGTTCCGCCCGCCTGCACGCTGCCCTTGACGTGGCCGGTCATCGTCACGTTTCCCCCGGCGTAGACGTTGCCGAGCACCGTGGTGGCCGGGTTGTCGAGGGTCACGTTGTTGGCCGCCTGCACGTCGCCGGCGATGGTGGAGTTGTTGGCCGTCGTCACCGATCCGAGCGAGGTCACCGACCCCGCCACGGTGGCGTTGTTCGACAGCGACAGGTTGCCGTTGGCGTAGACGTCGCCGTTCACCGTCATCTTGTTGGCCCCGGCGATCCCGCCCGGCGAGCTGAAGAGGGCATAGCGGAACCCGTCCGTGGGCAGGAGCTCGATTTGCTGCTCGAGCCTCCGGGCGACCCGCTGGGGCGACGCCTTGGTCGGGGCGTAGCCCCGGGCCACCAGGTAGCGGCGGGGGTCGGTCGGGTCGACCGACACGGGGAGCACGCTGACCTCGAACTGGCCGCCGACCACGGACGTGAGGGCCAGCCCGGTGAATGACTCGTCGGCCGACAGGCCGCTCATGGCGGCGTTGAGGCCGGCTTCGGCGGCGTTGCGGGCCTGGTCGCGGAGCTTGTCCCGGCCCGTAATGGTGACCTGGTGGGTTCCCAGCCCGATCCACACCGCGCCGAGGGCGAAGACGACGAAGGCGACCGACAGCGACAGCACGAGGGCCATGCCGCCTTCCGGGCCGCCGCCCGAGGTGCTCCGGCGCTGGATATGGCGCAGCAGACGGCTCAGCAGGCGTGCCATGCGTTCCTCCCGGCGACGACGGTCGACAGGTCGAGGACCGGCCGCTTCGGATCGGGCTGGAAGTGGAACACGACCTTCACCGTCCGCCGGGGCGTGGCGATGTGGGTGAAGGCGTCTCCGGGGTTGACCAGGCCCGTCTCGAGGAGCGTGACCGTGCTCTCCCCGGTGACCTGTCGGAGCAGCTGCCCGGCGGTGGCGGTGTAGGTCACCTCGTAGGTCGAATTGTTGGCGTCGGTGGTGAACCGGAGGCGGTTCGAGGCGCCGGCGTTGGCCGCCGGTTCGGTGACGCAGGCGGCGGAGCGCATCTCCCGGCCGATGGAGGCGAGGGCGTTGCGGAGGCTGTCGATGGACTGCGACTGCACCTGCATGGGGTGCACCGACCGGGAGGCGGTGGCCAGGAGGGGGAGGAACACCGCGCTGACGATCGACAGGAGCGAGACGGCCACCACCACCTCCACCAGCGTGAGGCCGGATTCGACCCGGGCCCGGGCCGCGCGCGGCATGAGACTGCGCCTCATGAGACGGGGTGGTAGCCGGCGGTGGCGGCGATCCGGCCGTAGTCGATGTGGAGGTTGAGGTCGGCGACCGGGAGTCCGGCGGTGGTGATGACCACGTGGAGGTCCACGAACAGCCAGTTGGTGAGGCTGGCCGAGGCGTCGGTGATCGCCCCGCCCGACGAGGTCTGCGATGTCACCGCCTTGTTCCAGTGGAGGGTGGCGTCCATGGTCACCGACGTGCCGAGCAGGGGCGTGATGACGGCGTGGGCGGTGGGATCGATGGCCGGCGGGTTGCCGCCGGCGGTAAAGCTGGACGTCCTGTAGCCGGGCACGCCGGTGGTGTCCCACATCTGGACCGAGACCGCGGAGCCAGAGACGCCCGGATTGGACGCCCCGGGCCCGGAGTTGGCCGTGGCGGTGGCCGTGAGGGCGCCGATCTTCACCATGCCCGAGTAGAGGGCCGGCGAGCCGGCCAGGAAGGTCATGAGGCTGAGGGGCGGGAAGGACACGGTCGCGGTGGAGCTGAGGCGCTGGTTGTTCCCGGAGTCGTCGCGGTCGACTGTGACAGTGGAGCAGTTCACGGCGCAGCCCGTCCCGATCGACAGCAGCGAACCGCCGACGAGCGTGGGGGTGAGGAATCCCACCGAGGCGCTGGCCGGGCCGGTGGCCGTGCCGGCGAAGTACGGCAGGCGGTCGTCGTCGCCGACGGGGAGCGACCCGCCCGGCTGGCACGACCAGCAGGACCGGGCCGAGGCCTGGGCCTGGGCGGTGCCCGACCCGAGGCCGACGGTGAGGGCGGGGACGGCGGTGATGGTGGCGCCCGGGGCGCTGGCCGGACCCTCCTGGTCGGTGTCGGGAGGCGCGGTGCCGGAGTCGTTGTCGGCGTCGGCCTCGGCCTTGGCCCCGTCGCAGGACGATCCGAGCCCGAGGATCGAGCAGCCCGACAGGAGGCCGGCCACGAGGTCGACCTGGCTGGTGCCGGACCGGGCCACGCCCTTCGCGCTGCGGACGAACCCCGAGTCGACGCTGCCGTTGACGTAGGGGAACGTGACGTCGGCGTCGGCCAGCGAGATCCCGGCCAGCGACCCGGTCACCTTGAAGGAGCCGCCGTCGGCCTCGCCGGTGCCGGTGAGCTTCGGGTCGGGCGGCGCCACGGTGTTGAACAGGAAGCTCGACAGCGTCACCGACCGGGCGGCGCTGGCGTACTGGGCCGGGGCCCACGACACCTTGGCGGTGATCCGCTTGTAGGGGTCGCCGGTGGCCGGCGTGACCGTCGTGATGTAGACGGTCGTGGTGTAGACGGTCTGCTCCCGGGTCGACGTGAACCGGTGGGGGCTGAACGGATAGAGAGGGTTCGTGACCGTCCCGGCGGCGGCGCCGGCGTCGACGGCGGAGGCGGCCAGCGGCTCGGCGGGCGACACCCCGGTGTAGGACAGGTTGGGTGCCGTGCCGGTGATGAGCGGGTCGGAGGCCAGCGTCGGGTCGGAGTCGAGGTCGTGGCCGACGTCGCCGTAGGCCCGGCCCCGGGCGTCCTCCATGACCTCGTTGGCCAGGGCCAGGGCGGCGCTGCGCTGGCGACCGGTGATGAGGCCCCGGGCGCCGGCGGTCAGCGCCCCGAGGAGGCCGACGAGGACGACGAAGACCAGCGACAGGGCGATGGTGCATTCGAGGATCGAGAA
This sequence comes from Actinomycetota bacterium, assembly GCA_030838815.1. Taxonomy (GTDB): domain Bacteria; phylum Actinomycetota; class Acidimicrobiia; order IMCC26256; family BP-133; genus BP-133. Next base: position 3,920 of record JAUZEX010000160.1, on the reverse strand, counting down.
CCCCGCTTCGTTGACCGCGACCGGGGTATCCCGGAAGCGGGACGGGCGGCGGCGGATTCCCATACCCGTTGGTATCGGCGCCGGCGGCTGGCGCCTCGACCAGACAGCCTCCGCGAAGCGGGTCCTACACTCGATGGGACGCTATGGACGATCGCCTCTATTTCCGGCAACTTCTCACCGGACGGGACGTAGCACGCTCCGATCCCGTCGCCCGCCAGATGCTGAACTTCATCTACCTGGTCGGCGACCGGGAGACCGGAGAGGCGGTGGCCGTCGACCCGGCCTACGCCCCCGGCGAGGTCCTCGACCTGCTGGCCGCCGACGGGATGCGCCTCACCGGCGTGCTGGCCACCCACTACCACCCCGACCACGTCGGCGGCGACATGATGGGCTTCTCCATCGTGGGGATCGGCCAGCTGCTGGAGCTGGCCGACGTGCCCATCCACGTGCAGCGTGACGAGGCCCACCTGGTGAGCGCCGTCACCGGCGTCACCGACGCGCTGGTCGGCCACGACAGTGGCGACGTCGTGACGGTCGGCTCGGTGCCGATCGAGCTCGTCCACACGCCGGGCCACACCCCCGGGAGCCAGTGCTTCATGGTCGACGGAAAGCTCGTGGCCGGAGACACCCTGTTCCTGGAGGGCTGCGGCCGCACCGACCTCCCCGGCGGCGACCCGGAGCAGATGTACCTGAGCCTGACCCAGCGGCTGGCCAAGGTGCCCGACGACACGGTGCTGTACCCCGGCCACCTCTACTCGGCCGACCCGTCCGCCACCATGGGCGAGACCCGGGCCCGTAACTACGTCTTCCAGCCCCAGACCCTGGAGGACTGGATGCGCTACTTCGGCCGCTGAAGCCGGATCTACCCTGGGCCGGATGGGCCAGGGGGGCGTCCTGCGGGTGCGGCTGCTCGGCGGCCTCGACGTCGAGGGCGTCGACGGCCGGGCGCTGGGCAGCCGCAAGGCCCGCACGCTGATCAAGGTCCTGGCCCTGGCCCGGGGCCGGCCGGTGGCCGCCGATCAGGTGGCCGACGCCCTGTGGCCCGACGGCGACGGGCCGGCCCGGCCGGTGGAGCAGATCGGCGTGCTGGTGAGCCGCCTCCGCTCGGTGCTCGGCGCCGACCGGCTGACCCGCACCGACGGCGGCTGGGCCCTGGCCGCTGACTGGCTCGACGTCGCCGAGCTCGAAGCCCGGGTCGAGGAGGCCGGCGCCCGGCTGGCGGCCGGGAGCCCGGGGGCGGCGCGGGCCGCGGCCCGGGCCGCGCTCACCCTGGTGCGGGGCGAGCTGCTGGCCGACGAGCCCGACCCGGTGTGGGCGGCCGCCGATCGGGCCGCGGTGGCCCGCCTCGTGGCCCGGGCCCGGCTGGTGGCGGCCGAAGCGGCGCTGGCGGCCGGCGACCCGGCCGATGCGGCCGTGGTGGCCGAGGGCGTCCTCGATCACGACCCCTACGACGAGGCGGCGCTGCGGGTGCTCATGCGGGCCCACGCCGCCGCCGGCCGGCCGGCATCGGCGCTGGCCGCCTACGCCCGCCTGCGGGAGCGCCTGGTGGAGGACCTCGGGGCCGACCCGGTGCCCGAGACCGAGGAGCTGCACACGGCGATCCTCCTCGGCGACTTCGCAGCGGCGGCCGCACCGGCGGCCCCGGCCCGCTCGGCGGCGGCGGCGGCGGCGGCGGGCATCGTCGGGCGTGACGCCCCGCTGGCGGCGCTCGACCGGGCCCTGGCCCGGGCGGCGTCGGGGGAGGCCACGCTCACCGTCGTCGACGGCGAGGCCGGTATCGGCAAGACCGCCCTCGTCTCGGCCTGGTGCGGGCTCCAGGGCGGCGACGTGCTCCTGCTGAGCGGCCGGTGCGACGAGCTGGGCCGCGATCTCCCGCTGCAGCCGGTGCTGGACGGGCTCGAAGCCCACCTCCGGGGGCTCGACCCGGCCGGCGCCGACGCCGTGCTGGGCGACGCCGGCGCCGTGCTCGGGCCGCTGCTGGGCCGCTTCAGCACCGGCCCGGCCCAACCCGGCCCGACGACCGTGCCCGACCCCGCCGCCGGCCAGGCGCTGCTGTTCGCCTCGTTGCTGGGCGCCGTGGAACGGGCTGCGGGCGGGCGCACGACGGTGATCGTGGCCGAGGACATCCACCTCGCCGGAGCGAGCACGGTCGAATGGCTCCGGTTCGCGGTGCGGCGGGGCCGGTGCCTGCTGGTCATCGCCACCATGCGGCCGGAGGGGCCGGCCGTCGTCCCCGCCGCCGACCGGCTGCGGCTGGGGCCGCTCGACCTCGAGTCGGTGACGACCCTCGTCGGTCCGGAGCGGGCCGCCGACCTGCACCGGCGCAGCGGCGGCCATCCGCTGTTCCTCCTGGAGCTGGCCAGCCTTCCCCACCCGAATTCGGGCTCAGCCGAGCTGCCGGCCAGCGTCCGCGACGCCGTCGCCGGGCGGGTCGACGGCATGGGCGAGGCGGCGGTGACGCTGCGGACGGCCGCCGTCCTCGGCGCCGAGATCGACGCCGACCTCATCGCCGGCGTCCTCGACCTGTCGGTGCCCGTCCTCCTCGAGCACCTCGACGCCGGTGCCCGCCGCCTCGTCATCGAGGAGCGGGGCGGCGTGCTGGCCTTCCGCCACGAGCTGATCCGGGAGGCCCTGGCGGCGGACAGCACCGCGGCCCGGAGGGCTTTCGTGCACCGGGAGGCCGCCCGCGTGCTGCGGGGCCGGCCCGGTCACGATCCGATGGAGGTGGCCTGGCACGCCCGGCTGGGCGGCGACGCCGACACGGCCGTGGCAGCGCTGATCGACGCCTCGGCCACCGCCGCCAGCCGCTACGACGTCGCCCTGGCCGAGCAGCTGCTGACCGAGGCGATAGCGCTGGTCGACACGCCGGCCGCCCGCGTCGCCCGGGCCCGGGTGCGGATCGCCCGGCTCGACCTCGACGGCGCCGAGGCGGACGGGCTGCGCGCCCTCGAACTCGGCGCCGGCCCGGAGGCCCTCGAGGTGGCCGGCTGGGCGGCCTACTACCGGCGGGACTTCGAGCTGGCCCTGCGGCGGGGAGAGGAGGCGGCGGCCCGGACCGACGACCAGGGGGTGCGGGCCAGCTGTCTCACCATGTGCGGCCGGATCCTGCACGCCAGCGGCGGCCTCCAGGAGGCGGAACCCCGGCTGCGGGAGGCGGTGGCCGGCGCGCCGGGCGGCGTGCGGAGTGTGGCCCAGGTGTTCCTGGCCGGGCTGTGCGTGCACCAGGGGCGCACCGAGGAGGGCCGGGAGCTCGCCGATCGGGCCCTGCTCGACCCGACGAAGCTCGCCCACCCCTTCGCCATCCACCACGGCTACCTGTTCCGGGGGTTGGCGCTGGGCATGCTCGGTCGGCCGGTCGAGGCCCTGGCCCTGATCGACGAGGGCCGGGCGGCGGCGCTCCACGCCGGGGAGCCGGGAGCGCGCTTCGTGGCCGTGCAGGACAACCTGCGCTCGTGGGTGCTGCGCAACCTGGGCCGGCTCGACGAGGGCGACGAGTGGACCGCCCAGGCACTGGCCCGGGCCCGCCAGCTGCCGGCCACGATGACGGAGATGCACTACGCCGCCGGCCTGGACCGGGTCGAGGGCCGGCTGCTGGCCGGCGATCTCGACGGCGCCGCCGCCGGCCTGGCGGAGGTCGCCGGCATCACCGGCTGGTCCGGTGGTCACGCCTGGCACCACCGGCAGCGCTTCGGCGTGCTCTCGGCCCGCTTCGCCCTCGACGGCGGGGACCCTGACCAGGCGGCCGAGGCAGCCGCAGTCGTGATCGCCGACGCCGACCAGCGGGGCACCGCCCGCTACCACGCCCTGGCGATGCTGGCCGCCGCCCGGGCCCGACTGGCCGTCGGGGACCCCGTGGACCACGACGTCCTCGACGGCGTCCTCGGCCGGCTCGACCGCTTGGCCGGCCTGGAGGCGTGGCG
>JAUZEX010000130.1 GCA_030838815.1 Actinomycetota bacterium | reverse complement strand
GCGCTGGTCCGGCTGTCGGTGGGGATCGAAGCCGCCGCCGACCTGATCGCCGATCTCGACCAGGCTCTGGCTGTCCTGATCGGGGGGACACCCCCCCGGCCCCCGGGCTTGCGGTAGTGGCGGAGATCCTGGTCGACCTGGAGCGGGTGACGGCCCGCCGGCCCGACCGCCCCCTGTTCGAATCGCTGTCGCTGACCATCTCCACCGGCGACCGCCTCGGCGTCGTCGGCGTCAACGGCACCGGGAAGTCGACGCTGCTGCGGGTGCTGGCCGGCGCGGGCGAGCCGGAATCGGGCACGGTGCGGCGGAACCGGGGCCTGCGGGTCGGGTTTCTCGACCAGCAGCCGGTACTGCCGGCGGGCAACGTGCGGGCCGCGGTCGGACCGGGTTGGGAAGCGGCCGAGATCCTGGAGCGGCTGGGAATGGGCGGCCTGGCCGAGGCCGACGTGACGACCCTGTCGGGTGGGCAGGCCAAGCGGGTGGCGCTGGCCCGGGTGCTTCTGACCGAGGTCGACCTGCTGATCCTCGACGAGCCCACCAACCACCTCGACATCGACGCCATCACCTGGCTGGAGGCCCGCCTGGCCCGTTTCCGGGGCGGGCTGGTGCTCGTCACCCACGACCGCCACGTTCTCGACCGGGTGACCACCCGGATGCTGGAGCTCGACCGGGGCCGGGGCTACGTGCACGACGGCGGCTACGCCTCGTATCTCGAAGCCCGGGCCGAGCGGGTGGAGCGGGAGGCGGGGGCCGAGTCGGTGCGGAAGAACCTGGCCCGGTCCGAGCTGGCCTGGCTCCGCCGGGGTGCACCGGCCCGGACCAGAAAGCCCAAGGCCCGGATCGCGTCGGCCACGGCGATCGTCGAAGGCGGACCGGCCACGCCGGCCGGCGGCTCCGGCCCGATCGACCTCGCCGGAGCCGGGGCGGGGCCCGGGGCGAAACCAACGCCCACCCCGCGCCTCGGCGACAAGGTGGTCACCCTCCACGGCGGCGGCCACCGCTTCGGTGACGGCGATGCGCCGTGGCTGTTCCGGAATCTGGACGTCGATCTGGAGCCGGGCGGGCGGCTGGCCATCGTCGGCCCCAACGGGTCGGGCAAGACAACGCTGCTCGACATCCTGGCCGGGCGGTTGGCCCCGACCGAGGGCCGGGTGGAGACGGCCGGAACCGTCGTGCTGTCGTACTACGACCAGACCGGGCGCGACCTCGACCCCGGCCAGCGGGTCCGGGAGGCGGTGGCGGGCAAGGCGGCGCAACCCGGCTGGGAGCAGGTGCGGCTCATGGAGCGGTTCCGCTTCGACTCCGACCTGCAGTGGGCCACCATCGGCACGCTGTCGGGCGGCGAGCGCCGCCGGCTGCAACTGCTGCTGGCCCTGACGGCCTTCCCCAACGTGCTGCTGCTCGACGAACCGACCAACGATCTCGACCTCGACACGCTCCGGGCCCTGGAGGACTTCCTCGAGACCTGGCCCGGCTCGCTGGTGGTGGTGAGCCACGACCGGGCCCTCATGGAGCGCACCGCCGAGGAGGCCATCATCCTCGACGGGCACGGCGCCGCCGCCTTCGCTCCCGGCGGCTACGCCCAGTACGAGGAAGCCCGCCGCCGCCGCACCGAGGGCCCCGCCGAGCGCCCCAACCCGACCAATGTCACACCATCGGTGGGGACCGCGAAGGGTGCCCCCTCTCGGCCGGCGCCGGAGCCCAAGAAGCAGCGCTCCCCCAGCACGCTGCGGCGGCTCATCGGGTTGGCCGAGGCCGACATGGAAAAGGCGGCGGCCGAACGGGACCGGCTTCTGGGCGACCTCGGCGCCGCCGGCAACGACCACGTGGCCCTCGGCCGCATCGCCGAGACCCTGGCCGCGGCCGAGGGGCGCCTCGCCGCGGCCGAGCAACGCTGGCTCGAACTGTCCGAAGAGCTCGGCGCCTGATCGGCCCGAGCGGGCCTCCGCCGGGGGTCCGGGGGCCTCGAGGACGGGTCAGCCCCGACGCGCCGAACGGCCCGCGGGCGGCGAGGCGGTTGCGGGGTCGGCGGGCCAGGAGTGCTTGGGATAGCGGCCGGCCATGTCCTTGCGCACTTCGGCCCAGGAACCCTTCCAGAATCCCGGCAGGTCGGCGGTGACCTGGATCGGCCGCCCGGCCGGCGACAGCAGCGACAGCACGACGGGCACCCCGCCGGCGCTCGGATGGACGGCGGTCCCGAACGCGTCCTGCACCCGCACCTCCGCCGCCGGCCGGTCACCGGCGTAATCGACCGGCACCTGCCGCCCACCGGCCAGGGTGATGGCGGCCGGCGCCACCCGGTCGAGCTCCGCCACCCGATGCCCCAACATCCGGCGCAACACCCCGGCCATGTCGACGCGCTCGAGGTCTGCCCGCCCGGATGCCTTGCCCAGCAACGGAACCAGCCAGTCGTCAAGCGACGCCAGCAGCCCCGAATCCGACAGGTCCGGCCACACCCCTGCCGCCTCTACGGCCCCCGGTTGGGAGGAGCCGGACGGGGCCGGAGCGGTTTGCCCACCTTTACGGTGGGTAATCCGCTCGGGCTCAACCGGCGCCCGGGAACTCCGGCCCTCTGCAGCGGCGGCGGCGCGGTGGCGGGCGAAGGCGATGCGGGCTTGGAGGGCCCGCGCCGCGTCGGTCCAGCCGAGGAGCGCGAGCTTGGTGGAACGGACCCGGGCGAGGAGCGCCGCCATCGTGGCGGGGCCGGGGTCGGCGGGGCCTTCGGTCTCGCCGATGACCAGGTTGTCGAGGCGGCGCTCATTCCGGGCCCGGAGGTCGTCACGTCCGGCGTCCCACGACAGCGTGGCGAACCGCTCGACGGTGGCTCCGGTGGCGACGGCGACCGCCTCCACGTCGGCGGCGTCGAGGGGAGCGGCCAGACGGATGCGGCTGTCTTTGCCGGCGGCGGCCGAGCTCCGGCCGGCGGCGTCGAGCTCGGCGGCGACGAGGAAGGCCTCCCCGGACAGGGGTTCACCGGCGGCCAGCCAGCCTCCGCCTCCGCCCCGGAGCCGGAACCGGCCTCCGCCGCGGGCCTGGCCGATCCGGTCGGGATAGGCCAGGGCCAGCACCGGGCCCGGGTCGAGGGCGTCGTCGGGACCGGGCGGCTCGACGCCCACGCGGCGGGCCAGCTCGCCGGCCCGGCGCCGGGCGGCGGCCACGGCCGGCCCGTCGGCCTGCGGGTGGCGGACCTCCCGATCGACGAGGAGCCAGAGCCGTACGGCGACGTCGGTCTCGATCTCGTCGGGCCGGCCCCGCAGGACGTCCCGCTCCTCGAGGAGAGCGGCCAGGGCGCAGGCCGTACCGCCCCGCCCGGCGGCGGCGGCGCCGATCACCATGCGGGCCAGACGGGGGTGGAGCGGCAGCTCGGCCATGGCCCGTCCGGCGGCAGTCGGGCGGCCGTCGGCGTCGAGCGCGCCGAGAAACCGCAACAGGTTCTGCCCCTCCTCCAGTGCCCGGGCCGGTGGCGGGTCGAGGAACGGGAGCCCCGGGACTTCGGGGGTGCCCCCCGAAGTGACTGCGGCCGAACCGCCCCACACCGCCAGCTCGAGGGCCAGGCCCGAGAGGTCGGCGGTGGCGATCTCGGGATCGGGGAACGGCCGGCGGGCGGCGTGTTCCACCTTCGACCACAGGCGGTAGGCCACGCCGGGCTCGGTCCGGCCGGCCCGTCCGGCCCGCTGGTCGGCCGACGCCTTGGTGATGCCGACGGTCTCCAGCCGGGTGAGCCCGCTCCGGGGGTCGTAGCGGGGCGTGCGGTGCCACCCGCCGTCGACCACGACCCGGACCCCGGCCACGGTCAGGCTCGTCTCGGCGATGTCGGTGGCCAGCACGACCCGCCGCCGCCCCGGCGGTGACGGCGCCAGCGCCGCATCCTGGTCGGCGATGGACAGCGCGCCGTACAGCGGCCGGATGTCGACCCCGTCGGGCAGGCCCGAGCCGCGCTCGCCCAGCGCGGTGGCGACCCGCCGGATGTCGCCCGCCCCGGGCAGGAACACGAGCACGTCGCCGGTCTCCTCCCGCAACGCCCGCAGCACCGCTCGGGTCGCCGCTCCCGCCACCTGCGACCCGGGCCGGGGCGGAGGCCCCGGCCGCCCCTTGTACCCCGCCTTCCGCGCCGGCGGCGCAGAA
>JAUZEX010000111.1 GCA_030838815.1 Actinomycetota bacterium | reverse complement strand
GGCGGCCTACGCCGCCGGCCACACGCCCGAGGGCGACGCCCTGACCCGCATCGTGATCCCCACCATCAAGGTCGACACCGTGGTGGTGGAAGGGACGGGCGCCAGCGCCCTGCGGGCCGGCGCCGGGCACTACCCCAACACCCCGCTGCCGGGTGAGGAGGGCAACGTCGCCATCGCCGGCCACCGCACGACCTACGGCAAGCCGTTCGCCAACCTCGACCATCTCGCCGTCGGCGACGACATCGTGCTCGAGACCCCGATCGGCCGGCACGTGTACCGGGTCACCCGCTCGCCGTTCGTGGTGCCCAATACTGATTTCACCGTGATCTCCCAGACCCCCGGCCACACCCTGACCCTGACCACCTGCCACCCCAAGGGTTCGGCCCGCCAGCGGCTGGTGGTCAAGGCGGAGATGCAGTGAGGCAAAAGACCACGATCGGAGGGCGTATGCGCAAGCTCACTCTCGCCGCCGGAGCGGCCCTGCTGGTCGGCACCGCTCTGGGCCGCCCGGCGCTGGCCCAGAGCAGCGGCGACCAGGCACCCGTGATCTCCTGGCAGTCGCCCGACGACGGCGCCAAGCTGGCGGGGCAGGCCGTCCACATCAAGGCCCGGGTGGCTTTCGACGGCGGCGTGAAGAGCTGGGCCGTCGAGGCCCTCGCCCCCGACGGGGCCGGCTACCCCGGCTACGGGACGATCTGTGAGAAGGCCGAAGGCGGCTCCCCGGCGGCGGTCAACATCGACTGTGTGTGGGACACGACGGCTTATCCCAACGACGGCGGCCCGGCCCAGAACCGGGCCTATGTGGTGCGGGTCACGGCCCAGGGTGGGGCCCGGAGCGGGATGTTCTCCAACGGCCAGGCGCCGGCGCCCCGCCACGAGGACCGGGGCGTCACGGTGTCCAACCCGGTGTCGGCTCCCCGTGACGTCCACCTCTCCTTCGTCGACAGCACCCGCCAGGCCACCGTGCAGTGGCAGGCCAACCCGGAGCCCGACATCGCCAGTTACGTCATCCAGGAACGCGTCGGGGACGGCTCGTGGAAGAACGTCGGCCAGGCCGGCGGCAAGGTGACGACCTTCACCCGCAGCCTTTCGGCGCCCGGCACCTACCGCTACCAGGTCGCCGCGCTCCGGTCGGCCGGCAGCGGCACCGACACGATCCAGTCGGCCTGGTCCGGCCCCGGGGCCGAGCCGAAGCAGATCGTGGTGGCGGAGCCGAAGCGGCCCGAGGCCACCACGTCGACGACGCAGCCGTCCTCGGCGGATCCCGGCGGCGACCCGGCTCCCCCGGCCGACCCCGGTGACCCGACGAAGCCGGCCCCTCCGCCTCCGGTGTTCTCCGCCGGCGCCACCGGCGATCCGGGGACGCCGGCTGACGCGAGCTCAGGGGACCTGAGCCGAAACGGAGCGTCCATCTCGGCGATCCAGCCCGGTGCCCCCGGCAGCGTGAAGTCCGGTGGCGGCACCGTCGGCGGCCCCGTCGGGCCTCCGGCCGCCAAGCCGGACAAGCCGGCGAAGGAAGAGGAGTCGGAAGGCCCGGACACCGGCTTCTCCCCGGCCCTGCCCTACAAGCAGACCGACGCCAACGCCGACAAGGAAGACGGCGAGGCGGTGGGGCGGGTCCTCGTCGGCCTGCCCGAGGCCATTGGCGCCGACGACACCCGTCGCCTCCTCGTGCCCATGGCGGCGGGCCTGTTGCTGTTCGTCTTCGCCATGCACGCCCTCTACGCCGCCCGCCGGGCGGCCCCCGAAGCCCCGCTCGAAACCGAGTAGGGCCCGCCCTCAGCCCAGCATCGCCCGCATGAGGGCCACGGCGGCCCGCTTGTCGAGGAACTCGTTCCAGTTCCCGCACTTGGGGGACTGGACGCACGACGGGCAGCCGGCCTCGCAGGGGCAGGCCGCGACCACGTCGTGGGCGGCGGCCAGGTGGCGGTCGGCGGCGTCGAAGGCCAGCTCGGCGATGCCGGCGCCGCCCGGGTAGCCGTCGTAGACGAAGATCGTCGGCTCCCCCGTCGCGGGGTGGACGGCCATCGACACGCCGCCGACGTCCCACCGGTCGCAGATGGCGAACAGGGGCAGCATGCCGATGAGGGCGTGCTCCGCGGCATGGGCGGCCGACAGCACCGAGACGACATCCAGGCCCGCCCCGAGGGCGACCTCGACCGGGACCGTGTACCAGCCGGCCCGGGTCGACAGCGTCCGGGGCGGCAGGGTGAGGTCGACGGTCTCGAGGACCTCGCCGCTACCGATGCGGCGCCGCTGGTAGGCCACCGTGGTCGTCGTGACCTCCACGCCGCCGAGGTGGAGCGTCGACCGGCCGACGGGCCGCTGGCGGTCCTCCCCAATGATGTCGATGTCGATGTCGTGGCGGGGTTGGGTGTATTCGTCGACCTCGATCGGCGCCATGAGCGCGTAGGCGTCGTCGAGGTCGAGGTGCTCGACCCGGTACTGGCGCCCTTGATGGAGGTAGATCGCCCCGGGGTGGGCGACGTGGAACACCCGGGCGCTGTCGACGGTGCCGACCAACCGGCTCGACCCGCCGTCGTAGAGGCGGTACTCCACCGACGACCCCGTCCGCAGACCGACCTGGGGGGCGGGGGCCTCCGGGCGGGCCCAGTACATCTTCCCGTTCCGGGGCTTGAGGGCGTCGGCGAAGACGAGCTCCCGGACGGCGTCGTCGATCGCCTCGCGGAACCCGTCCGATACTCCTGCTGTGGCGGAAAGGACAGGGTCGTCGGGCGCCAGCGGCAGCTCGTAGGCGGCACAGCCGACGTGGGGCTCGGCCACGAAGGGGTTCCTGGGGTTGATCACCGCCGGCTCGAGGGACCGGGTGAAGAGCTCGGTGGGGTGGCCGAGGTACCAGCGGTCGAGCTGGTCGTCACCGGCCACGAGGATGGCCGCCGACGGCTGCAGGGCCCGCCCGGCCCGGCCGGCCTGCTGCCAGAACGAAGCCAGCGTGCCGGGGAACCCCTGGAGGATCACGGCGTCGAGCCCGGCCACGTCGATGCCGAGCTCGAGGGCGTTGGTGGCGGCCACGCCGAGCAGCTCCCCGGTCGACAGGGCCTTCTCGAGCTGGCGGCGCTCCTCGGGCAGGTAGCCGCCGCGGTAGGCGGCCACGGCCCCGGCCAGCGGGGCGCCGGCCCCGTCCTCCAGGCGGCGCTGCGCCTGGCGGGCGACCAGCTCGGCGCTCCGCCGGCTGGGGGAGAAGGCGATGGTCCGGAGGCCGCCGGCCACGAAGCGGGCCAGGAGCCCCCCGACCTCGGCGGTGGCCGAGGCCCGCTGCCCCTCGGCCGGGTCGACCATCGGCCGGTCGAGGAGGGCCACCGCCCGCGGCCCCCGGGGTGATCCGTCGTCGTCGACGGCGTCCACCGGGAGCCCGCACAGCTCGGCGGCCAGGGCGGCCGGATTCCCGATCGTGGCGCTGGCGAAGCAGAAGGTGGGCTCGGAGCCGTAGCGGAGGCACACCCGGCGCAGCCGGCGGAGCAGGTGGGCGACATGGCTGCCGAAGATGCCCCGGAGCGTGTGGAGTTCGTCGACGACGACGTAGCGGAGCCGCATGAGGAATGTCGCCCAGCGGTCGTGGTAGGGCAGGATCCCGGCATGGAGCATCTCGGGATTGGTCAGCACCACGTTGGCCGTCCGCCGCAATGAGGGCCGCTCCTCGGTCGGAGTGTCGCCGTCGTAGGCCACGGCCCGCATCCCCGGCACGAGCCATGACCGCAGCGACCGGAGCTGGTCGTGGGCCAGCGCCTTGGTCGGGAAGAGGAGGAGAGCAGTGCTCTTATCTCCCGCGAGCACCGACTCGGCGATCGGGGCCTGGTAACACAGCGACTTCCCCGAGCCGGTGCCCGTGGCCAGGGCGACG
>JAUZEX010000090.1 GCA_030838815.1 Actinomycetota bacterium | reverse complement strand
CCGGCCAGGGCGATCTGGCCGATGGGCCGGGTGCGGCCGTTGGAGAAGACGCCGGTCACGATGCCGTCCTGGCCGATGGTGAACGACTGGAGCGTGCCGAGCGCCGAGCCGTCCTGGGAGAGGGCGGCCACGCTCGACTGGCCGGCGAACTGGCGCAGGGCCTGGGCGTCGCCCGCGGCGCCGAAGTCGACGGCGACGGTGCCGCCCGACCACGACCCGGTGGCGGCGGTGGGGGTGAGCGTGAGGGCGGCGGCGGGGTTGAAGGCCGGCGGTGTGGCGTTGGGATCCCACGTCAGGTTGGTGGTTCCGACCGTGACCGGGGCCTGGGTGGCCGCATCGGGCATCGTGGCGGTGACCGTCCAGGCGTCGGGGCCGGTCTTGGCGAAGGTGAACTTCGTGTCGATCGGGGCGCCCTGCACGTCGTAGACGGTGAGTGACGTCACGATCTGTGTGCCCACGGCGGCGTCGGCCGGCAGGTTGCCGCCGAGCTTGATGTTGCCGGTCTTGGTGGGAGCGGTGCTCTGGCCGAGCGGCATCGACACGTCGCCCACGGCGGCGTTGGGATTGATGACGCCGTTGGCGTCGGCCGCCCACCCCTGCAGGACGGAGCCGTCGGCGGTGGTGAGCCGGCCGAGGGCGTCGAAGTTGAGGGAGCCGGCCCGGGTGTAGAGCTGCTGGCCACCCTCCCGCACGATGAAGAACCCGTCGCCCTGGATCGACAGGTCGGTGGACCGGCCGGTCAGCTGGGAGGCGCCCTGGGCGAAGTTGTTGGTGATCCCGGCGATCTTCACGCCGAGCCCGACCTGGGCGGGGTTGGTGCCGCCGACGCCGTCGGCGGCCTGGCCCGGTACGCCCGCCCCCCGGATGGTCTGGCTCAGCAGGTCCTGGAAGACGACGCTGGCCGACTTGTAACCCACCGTGTTGACGTTGGCGATGTTGTTGCCGATCACGTCCATCATCGTCTGGTGGCTGCGGAGGCCGGAGACACCGGAGAACATCGAGCGAAGCATGCGTTCCTCTTTCTTTCGGGGGGAAGTGAAAGTCAGGCGGTGGCGGGGGCGGGGGCGGGAGTGGCGGGGGCGGGAGTGAGAGCGGCCGGGGCGAGAGTGACCTCGCGCACGTCGCCGAGGGGGATCTCGGTCGTACCGAGCACCAGCACAGGGCCGTCGGTGCCGAACCTCGTGCCGGTCACGACGCCGGTCTGGGCCGCGCCGTCATGGTCGAGGTAGCTCACCTGGCGGCCGAGCAGCCCGGCGGCCCGCTGCGAGGCCTCGCCGGCCACGAGAGCGTCGGTCTGGGCGGCCATGGCCTCGAGCTTCTCGACCATGGTGAACTGCGCCGTCTGAGCCATGAACTGCGAGCTGTCAACGGGTTGCATCGGGTTCTGGTACTTGAGCTGGGCGACCAGCAGCTTGAGGAACATGTCCTTCCCCGGCGCCTGGGCGGTGGTCTGGGCAGTGGCACCGTCGGTCGGTGCGGTGGTCGTCGGCAGGTCGGTGGCCAGCGACGTCCGGGCCAGGCCGATGGTGACGGGATCGATGCTCACCGGCGCTCCTTTCGGTACTAGAGAAAGAGGTCGAGCCGGCCGGCAGCGGCCGGACGGATCGTGCGGACGGGTTCGGTGTCGGGCCGGGAGGCGTCGGACCGCCCGAGCCGAGTCGGGCCGCCGGGCGGGCCCTCGCCGTCGCCGAACGGGCGGTGGGCGCCGGCCCCCGTTCCGCCGTCGCCGACGGTCCCGACACCGACATGGCCGGCGGTGAGCCCGGCGTCGGCCAGCGCCGAGCGCAGATCGGGCAGGGCGGCCGACAACAGCCGGCCGGTGGCGGGATCGGCGGCGTGGAGGGTGAGGTGCACGGTCTGGTGCTCGACCGAGACCTCGACGCGGATGGCACCGAGGTCGTCCGGTCGTAGCTCCAGTGTGACCTCGTGCCGGCCATCGCCCCGCCCGTGCAACGGGACGACAGCCGACACGATCTGGTCCGCCACCGCCGCCGGAGTCGCCGCCGGGGCCGAGGTGGCCGGGCCGGCGACCGCCCCGGCCGGACGGGCCGACGGCAGGCCGACGGCGTGCGACGCGCCACTGGGCGCCGCTCCGGTGTCCCCGGCCGCTCGACGGTCCGGCCCGGCGGACGGCGCGTCGCCGGACGCGGCGGCGGGCGGTACGGAAAGGGATTCGAGCCCGGCCCACGCCGGGTCGGCGCCGGGAGCAGGGATCGTGGGCTGGTCGCCGCCCGCCGAAGCACGGCCGGCAGCCCGGGGTCGCAACTGACCGGCGGCAGCCGCCGGGGCCGGTCCCGGGGCACTGGACGGGTCGTTCGGGGCGGCGCCTTCGGACGATCCCGGCCCGCCGGGATCGCCGTGGGCGAGCGCCGCGGCGAGGGAACCGGGCTCTGCCGTAACCGGCGACCCGGGCGCCCGGTGGTCATCATCGTGGACCAGGGCGGCCACCGCCGACCCGGACCCGTCGACCCTGGCTCTGTGCGCCAACGCCGCCACCGCCGACCCGGATCCCGCATCGTTCGAGCTGCGCGCCAAGGCCGCCACGGGCGACCGCCCCCCTCGCCCGTCCACGGCCCCAGCGAGATCGGCCACCGCGGAACGGGCCGTCGATCGGGCGTCCGGCCGGGATTGCGGGGCGGAGGCGCCGGTGGCGCCGTTCGGACCGACCAGGTCGGGAGCCGGGGGGCCATCGGGGTGCGGCCCCGGAGCGCCGTCGGCACTGGTGCCAGCCCTTCCGAGCCATGGCGCGGCGCCGGACGGCGCGGACCCGGCTTCGCTTCCGACCCGAGGCGCGGCGCCGGACGGCGCCAGCCCGGCTTGAACATCCGCCGCCGTGGGCTCCGTCGCGGCGCCCGCAGCGAGGGAGGACCGCACGGCGGGCGGACCGGAACCGGTGACCGTCCCGCCTGCGACCGGGGACGCCGGGCCGGGGACCGAGGCGTCCCCACCAGAGGTCGGGAGCGGGACGGCCCAGCCGGGAGAGAATCCGCTGGCCTGGTTGGCCAGCGCGGCCACCATCGCCTCGAACGACGACAGCGGCGGTTCCGCCCCGTCCGGCCCGGCGGGCGGCCCATCGCTCGAACCTTCAGGGGCGGGCGCGGGGGCGGGCGCGGGCAGCGGCCGGGCCCGGCCGAGCGCCGCCAGCAGGGAGACGAAGTCCCCGGAGCCCGAAGCCGGCTGGCGGTCGTCCTTCGGTGCGGGACCGGCGTCGGAACCGGCCGGCGGATTCGGCGGGGAGGTCGGAGGGGCGAGGAGCGGGGGCATCATGAGGCGGCTCCGGTGAACGAGGCGAGGGCGGCGAGGACCGAGGCGCGCTGGGCGGCGAAATCCCCGGCCGGGAATCCCGAACCGACGCCAGCCGGGTCGGCGGACGCCACGCCGGGTGATCCCCCGGAGGGCAGGACCCGGCGGATGGCGGTCGGGGTGTCGTAGACGTTCTGGACCTTCACGACGTCGCCGCTCTTGGGGGCCACGACCATCAGACCGTTCCCGGCGTAGATCCCGATGTGGTCGACCGGATCGTGGAAGGCGAGGAGGTCGCCGGGCAAGGCGTCGGCCAGGCCGGCCACCGGCTGGCCCACCCGGGCCTGGTCGGCGGCGGTGCGGGGCAGGTCGACGCCGAGCTGGCCGTAGACGTACTGGACGAGGCCGGAGCAGTCGAAGCCCGACGGCGACTCGCCGCCCCATACGTAGGGGACGCCGAGGTACTGCTGGGCGACGTCGACCGCCGGCGAAGACCCGGCCGGCACCCGGGCCGGAGCGCCCCCGCTGAAGGAGAACGACGACGCCGTCCGCAGCCCTCCGAGCTGGTTGGCCAGCACGGCGCCGAAGGCCACGCCGGTCCCGCCACCGAAGCGGGACTGGATCTCGTTGATGCGGCTCTGCACGGCGGCCAGCCCGTCACCGGCGATGGCGGTGCCGCCGGCGACGGCGGGAACGCTCACGTGCGGTCCCGCCGGCCCGGGGGACAGGGGGTGTCCCCCTGACCCGTGCGGCGTGAGCCGCTACGGCCCGGGGGATAGGGGGTGTCCCCCTGACCCGTGCGGCGTGAGCCGCTACGAACAGTGACGATGTCGTCGACGGTCTTCGTCTCGTCGCGGCGGCGTTCGACGGCATGCGCCGACCGGCCCCGCTCTTCGAGGTGTTCCAGCGCCGATACCCGCACGGCGGCCGACGACCACTCGCCCCGCCGGGCGGCGACGTCGTCCTCGGCCAGGCGGGCCGCGGCCCTGGCGGCGCTCAGCGCCTCGCCGGCCAGCATCGTGGTCTCGGCCCAGACGAGAAAGGACGCGCTCGACTGGAGCCCGTGCCGGGCGCAACGGGTGGCGAGGGCGTGGTGGCTCTCGGCTTCCCGCGCCGCGGCGCCGGCGGCGGTCATCTGCGCTGCGGCGAGGCGGGCGGCGGCCTGGTCCTCCTCGATGCGCCGCACCCGCAGCACCTTGGCCAGTGAGAACGAGTACTTCTTCACGATCCGGCTCCTGGGACGTTGACTCCTGGGATGTTGAGGCCGACGAGCTGGCCCAGCCGGGCCCAGCTCTCGGCGGCGGGGGCGACGTCGTCCATGTCCTGGCGGAGGAAGCCCCGGATCTCGCCCGACAGGGCCAGGGCCCGGTCGGCATCGGAGTTGGTGCCGGGCATGTAGGCGCCGATCTCGACCAGGTCCTTGACCTCCCGCTCGGCGGCCAGCAGCCGGCGCAGCGCGATGGCGGCGGCCCGCTGCTCCGGGCTGGTGATGGCGCCCGACACCCGGGAGATCGAGTCGAGCACCTCGATGGTGGGGAAGTGCCCGGCCTGAGCCAGCCGGCGGGAGAGCACGACGTGGCCGTCCAGGATGGAGCGGGCGCAGTCGGCGATGGGCTCGTCCATGTCGTCGCCGTCGACGAGCACGGTGTACAGCCCGGTGATGCTGCCCGACTCGGCCGCCCCGGCCCGCTCCAGCAGGCGGGGCAACAGGGAGAACACCGACGGCGGGTAACCCCGCGTGGCGGGTGGCTCGCCGGCCGAGAGCCCGACCTCCCGCTGGGCCATGGCGAAGCGGGTGAGGCTGTCCATCATGAGGACGACGTCCATCCCCTGGTCCCGGAACCACTCGGCGATCCGGGTGGCGGTGAAGGCGGCCCGCAGCCGGACCAGCGCCGGCTGGTCGGAGGTGGCGACCACCACCACCGAACGGGCCAGGCCCTCGGGCCCGAGGTCCCGCTCCAGGAACTCGCGCACCTCCCGGCCCCGCTCCCCGACCAGGGCGAGGACCGAGACCTGGGCTGCGGTGCCCCGGGCGATCATCGACAGCAGGCTGGACTTCCCGACCCCCGAACCGGCGAAGATGCCGAGCCGCTGGCCTCGCCCACAGGGGATGAGGGTGTCCATGGCTCGGACACCGAGGGGCAGGGGACGGTCAACATTGGCCCGCAGCAGGGGGTGCGGCGCCGTCCCGTCGACGGTGACCGTCTCGAGACCGGCGGGCAGGGGCCGGTCGTCGATCGGCTGGCCGAGCCCGTCGAGGACCCGCCCCAGCAGCGGCCGGCCGACGGAGATCGTGGGCGGATGGCCGGGCGTCCACACCGGGGCGCCCGTCCGCAGGCCGTGGAGATCGCCGAAGGGCATGCACACGATGCGGTCGCCGTGGAGGGCGACGACCTCGCCGCCGACCTTGCCGGTGGGGGCGAAGATGACGACGGCGTCGCCGATGGCGGCGTCGAGGCCGGCGACCTCGAGGTGGATTCCGACAACCCGGTCGACCCGCCCGAAGCGCCGGGGCCGGGCCGCCTCCAGCGCCGCCGCCAGCCGGCGCGGTTCCATGATCCGGACGGGACTCACCGGCCGCTCCCGGGCTGCGCGCCGCCGGACCGGTGGGGCACGGGGCGGTCTCCGAGCAGCGCAGCCCGGACACGGTCGAGGGCCGGCCCCAGCTGGGCGTCGATGCGGGACTCGCCGACTTCGAGGATGCACCCACCTGGCTCCACGGCCGGGTCAGCGATGATGGTCACGC
>JAUZEX010000089.1 GCA_030838815.1 Actinomycetota bacterium | reverse complement strand
ACCGACTTGGCGTTCTGCTCCCACAGGTTCTCGGCCCGGTTCTGGTAGCGGCGTTGCGACCACCCGCCGGCCTTCGACTTCCGCAGGACCGGGTCGTCGCCGCTCTCTTCACCGACCGGCACGACGGGGGCATCACCCGAGCCGGTGGCATCGCTCCCCCGGGAGAAGACGACGATGTCGGCGCCGGCCCGGTCGGCCAGCACCACGAGGTGGGGTACGGCGCTCTGGGCCCACTCGACGAGCGGGCCGACCCGGGGCAGGGCGGCCACCCAGCCGGCGTCGCGGGCCGGGGGCTCCGGCTCGCTGCGGGCCAGGCGCAGTCCGTCCGAGTCGGCCACCACGGCCAGGGTGCGGCCGTCGTGGTGGGCGTCGGGCACGAGGGGGTCGATCGCCGACAGCGCCGCCTCGGGGGCGCCGGCGTCCACCAGTTGGCGCCGCAGGGTCTTCCAGCGCAGCTCGCTCTGCTGCGCGGCCTGCTCGACGGCGGCCTCGGTGAGGAGGTACACGGTGACGAAGGGTCCCGATCGGTCGGAGCCTGTCCCGTCGAACACGGCGGCGATGTCGGGAACGGCAGCCGGGGACTGGCCGCCCGGGGGCGTGGTTCCGGAAGATTCCATGCCCCTTTTTCTTCCCGAGGGGCCGACGGGCTACGCCATCGTGAGGCCGCCGCTCACCGACAGGGTCTGGCCGGTGATGAATCCGGCGTCGTCGGAGACGATGAAGGCCACCGCGCCGGCGATGTCGTCCGGTTCGCCGAGACGCCGCATGGGGATCCCCCGCTTGAGCGACTCGATCAGCTTCTCGTTGCCCTCGCCGACGATCGAGTCCAGCAGCGGGGTGGCGGTCGGGCCGGGGCAGATGGCGTTCACGGTGATGCCGTGTCGGGCCACCTCCCGGGCGATGGTCTTGCCGAATCCGATGATCCCGGCCTTGCAGGCGGAGTAGACGGACTCGCCGGTGGAGCCGACCCGGCCGGCGTCGGAGGCGATGTTGACGATGCGGCCGCGCTGGCGCTCCACCATCTGGGGCAGGACGGCCTTGGTCATGCGGATCGGGCCCCGCAGGTTGATGTCGATGAGCCGCTCCCAGAGGTCCTCGTCGGTCTCCAGGAAGGGAGCGAGCCGGTCCCACCCGGCGTTGTTGACGAGGGCGTCGATGGGGCCGAGGGCGGCCACGATCTCCCCGACGCAGGCGTTCACCTCGGCGGCGTCGGTGATGTCGAGCCGGAAGGCGGCCGCACCGTCGAGGGCGGCGGCGGTTTTGAGGGCCGTCTCCCGGTCGACGTCGGTGACGGCGACCCGGGCGCCTTCGGCCGTCAGGCGTTCGGCGATGGCCTTCCCCATGCCGCGGCCGGCCCCGGTGACGAGCACGACCTTGTTCTGCAGGCCCCTCACTTCGCCCGGGCCTCGGCGGCGGCCTTCAGTCGCTCGAGCGTCGTGCGCATCCCGGCCTCGTTGTGGGCGGCCCGGTCCTTCACCCCGGTGGTCAGCGGGCCGAGGGCATTGATGATGGCCCCCCGCTTGTCCTGCCAGGTCTCGGTCACCCGGCAGCCGCCGTCGCTGGGCCCGATGCTGTACGACCAGCGGGCGACGGGAAGGCCGAGAGCGGCGACGTCCCAGGCGATGCGGCGATTGGGCTCGGCGGCGACGATCGTGCCCTTGGTCGACCAACGCCGGAAACCGATCTTGTTGCTGCCTTTGAACACCGCCCCTACCGACGGGCCGGCCGGGCCGGGGGCGGCGCCGGCCCATTTCACGCCGGTGCACTCCGGGCTCCACCGCCCCATCTCGGCCAGGTCGGCGATGAGATCCCACACGATTTCCGGGCTGGCGGCGACGTCGACGCTGACGGACATCTCCTGCTGGTCAGTGCTCATGGAGGGGAGACCCTATCGTCGCCTCCCCGGGCGGGACAGAGCCGGCGGCGGCGTAGATCTCCTGATGCGCATTGGCGGTGGCGGCCCAGGTGAAGCGGTCGACCAGGGGCCGCCCTCCGTCGGCCAGCCGCCGGCGCAGGGCGGGGTCGCCGGCCAGGCGGCCGAGGGCCACCGCCAGGGCGGCCGGGTCGCCGGGGGGCACCAGCAGCGCGCTGTGCCCGTCCTCCAGGTACTCGGCGAACACGGGGATGTCACTGGCCACGACCGGAAGCCCCGCGGTCAGGGCCTCGAGGACCACGAGGCCGAAGCCCTCCTTCACCGACGGGAAGGCGAAGGCGTCGGCGGCCCGGTACCAGCCGCCGAGGTCGGCCTCGCTCACCGTGCCGAGCAGGAGCACGTCCCGGCCCTCGACCAGGCCGAGTTCGGGGAGGCGGGCCAGGGCGCCGTCGCGGTAGGCCTGGTAATCGAAGAAGGTGTGGCCGCCGACCACGGCCAGGACCGGCCGCGGCCCCTCGGCCCGACCGGCCAACCCGGCCATCGCCTCGAGGAGGGTGACCGAGCCCTTCCGGGGTTCGATCCCCCCCACCGTCAGGATCAGGAACGTGTCGGGCCCGGCGCCGGCCCGGACCCGGAACCGCTCCCGCTCGCCCTCGGCCGCCGGACCGAAGCGGTCGGGATCCAGGATCGCCCGTTGCTGGCATTCGATCAGGGCCGGCGTGGTGAAGTCGTCGACGTGGTGAACCGTGCGCACGACGACGACGTCGGGCCGGGACGGCCCGACGTGCCCGTCGCGGATCCGACAGGCGGCGCGGGCGGCGATGCAGTCCTGGGCGTGGAGCACGGTCCCCGGCAGGCACAGGTCGCCCAACGCCGCCTCGAGGGCGTCGACGGCGTCGAACACCCGCTCCTCCAGCGTGTCGGCCGGCGGCGGGGCGGCCACGATCGTGTGGGGCAGCGGCGTGGCCCGGAAGAGACCGGCGGTGGGATCGCCGAGGGCGACGAGGCGGGCGTCGACCCCCT
>JAUZEX010000029.1 GCA_030838815.1 Actinomycetota bacterium | reverse complement strand
GCCGGGGTTGAAGGTCAGGTTCGTGACGGTGGCCTCGTAGTCGGCGCCGGCCCGGGCGGTCCCGAGCCCCGTGGTCCGGGCCGAGACCGTCACCGGCAGACCGCTGGGGGCCGAGAGGCTCACACCGAACGACGCCGTTCCGCTCTCCTTCAGCGTGGTCGCGTCGGCGACCGAGGCCGACGGCGGCCCGTCGTCGTCGACGATCGTCCCCGTGGCCGACCCCGACGGGTCCGACAGCGTGGCGTTCGACGGCGCCGACATGACCACCGAGAACGTCTCGTCCGGCTCGTCGAGCGTGTCGCCCGCCACCGGCACCCGCACCGGCTGGCTCAGGTCCCCGGGGGCGAAGGTGACGGTCCCGGTCGTGCCGGTGTAGTCGTCGGGCGCCTTGGCCGACCCGTCCGCCGTGGCCACCTGGACGGTGACCGACCGCCCGCTCGGAGCCGAGAGGCTGACCACGAAGGTGGCGGGCGTCCGCCCGGCGTTGCCCTCCTGGGTCGACGGGCCGGCGATGGAGACCGCCGGCGGGGCGTCGTCGTCGACGATGGTGCCCGTCCCGGTGGCGGCCCCTCCGAGCGTCACGCCGGCGGTGGGGTTCGTGAGCTGGACGGTGAAGGTCTCGTCGTCCTCGTCGAGGACGTCGGCGAGGACGTCGACGTCGAGGGTGGCGGTGGTCTGGTTGGTCCCGAAGAACAGCGTCCCGGTCGTCCCGGCGAAGTCCTTCCCGTCGGTGGCCGAGCCGGTGTCATGGGTCGTGTAGTTGACCGAGAAGGGCCCCGTGCCGCCGCTGCGGGTGACCGTGAAGGTCATGTGGCGGGAGCCGACGTCGCCCTCTGGCTGGCTGCCGGAGGTGATCGTGACCGAGCCGGTGGCGGCCCGGGCAGGGGTGGCCCCGACCAACTGGACCAGGAGCGACAGCACCGCGGCCACGGCCGCCACCGCCGCGAACCGGCTCTGGCCATCCGCCCCGCGCCGGCACCCTACAGTCATGTGGGAAGAGTAGTCATCTGTTCATCTGAGTTGCCACTGTGGGCAGTCGCCGTGCGTCAAAGCGCGCCGGACCTGATGGAATGCGGGCCGTGACCGCCTCTGCCCCCCTCGGCGCCGTGGCCGCCTGGCCGGTGGAGGTGGCAGCCGTGGGGGTGACCTCGGCCGAAGGCCCGCTGGCCGGTACCGGCCCCCTTGACGAGCCGCTTCCCCTGGCCTCGGTGAGCAAGCTCCTGACCGCCATGGCCGTGCTGGTGGCCGTCGAGGAGGAGACCGTGGGCCTCGACGACCCGGCCGGCCCCGAGGGCTCCACGGTCGCCCACCTCCTGGCCCACGCCTCGGGGCTGGGGTTCGAGGGGCCCCGGATCACCACGCCGGGCCGGAGACGGATCTACTCCAACGGCGGTTTCGAGGTCCTCGGCGAGGTACTGGTGGCCCGGTCGGGGATCCCGTTCGAGACCTACGTGACCGAGGCCGTCCTCCAGCCGCTCGGGATGACCGGCACCCGCTTTTCCGGCCACCCCGGCTGGGGGGCGACCGGGACGGCGGCCGACCTGCTGGCCCTCGGCCGGGACCTGCTCGGCCCGGAATCCCGGGTGCTGAGCCGGGCCATGCGGGACCGGGCGACGACCGTGGCGTTCCCGGGCCTCGACGGCGTGCTCCCCGGATTCGGCCGGCAGCGGCCCAACGACTGGGGCCTGGGCTTCGAGCTCCGGGACGCGAAGTCGCCCCACTGGACCGGGGTCACGAACTCGACGGCCACCTTCGGGCACTTCGGCCGGTCGGGCACGTTCCTGTGGGTCGATCCGGTGGCCGGGCTGGCCTGCGCCTGCGTGACGAACCGGGACTTCGGCCCCTGGGCCGCCGAGGCCTGGCCGGTCCTGTCGGACGCCGTGGTGGCGGGCTTCAGCTCCCGGTGACGGCCATCAGCTCCGATGCGGACGGGTCGATCGGTGGTCGTGGTTCGGCGGCGGGCGGCTCCCGTTACGGTCGGGTGCGCCCCCAAATCCTTCGGGGTGTCGCGGCATCGGGCTTCATGGTGTGTGACGATCTCTGCCAGGCCTCGACGAGGAGGATCGGTGGAGCAGTTCTCCGTGGCAGCGGAGCAGGAGGCGGCGGCCCGGGATCCGGGCGGTCGGGGGGCGCGGCCCGGGGCGGGGGGCGCCGAGCCCGGCGAGGAGCCGGTCGCCGATCCGCGCCGGCGCACGTCGCGCCTCGGCCTGCGGGCCCGGGCGACCGTGGCCTTCGGCTGCGTGGCACTGGCGCTGTCGGCCAGCCTGGCCACCATGGCCTACGAGTTGACCCGGAGCTACCTCATCAAGCAGCGCCAGAGCACCGCCATCCGCCAGGCCTATGTCAACGCCCGGCTGGCCCGGTCGGTGCTGCGAACGCCGGAGCCCGACGTCCCCACCATCCTGGCCTCGCTCCAGACGAGCTCCGGGTCGGTGGCGGTGCTCAACTACCAGGACCGCTGGTTCGCGAGCAAGGTCGGCATCGGGCCCAACGCCGTGCCGACGTCGCTCCGCAAGGAGGTTCTGGCCGGCAACGTGGGCCGCCAGCGGTTCTCGCTGGAGGGGGAACCGCAGGTGGCGGTGGGCGTCCCCCTCCCCGCGGTGAACGCTTTCTATTTCGAGTTCTCGCCCATGACCGAGCTGGAGCGGTCGCTGTCGCTGCTGGCCCGGGCGCTGGCCCTCGGCGCGGCCGTCACGGTGCTGGGCGGCGCGGCGGTCGGCCGCTACGCCAGCAGCCGGGTCCTCCGGCCGCTACGGGGCGTGGCCAGCGCCGCCTCCCGGATCTCCCACGGCGCCCTCGACACCCGCCTCGACGCCAAGGGCGACCCCGACCTGACGCCGCTGATCGCATCGTTCAACGAGATGGTCGACGCCCTCCAGGACCGGATCGACCGGGAGGCCCGGTTCGCCTCCGACGTGAGCCACGAGCTGCGCACGCCGCTGGCCGCCATCGGCTCGGCGGTCAACATCGTGCGCCGCCGGCGGCACTCCCCGGAGGAGGCGGCGGCCGCTCTCGACGTGCTGGAGCAGCAGATCGAGAGCTTCCAGAAGCTGGTCCTCGACCTGCTGGAGATCTCCCGGCTGGAGTCGGGGACCGCCCGGCTGGAGCGGGAGCCGATCGAACCCGACCGCTTCGCCCGGTCGGTGCTGGCCTCGACGGGCCGGGCGGCCGTGCCGCTGGGCGTCGAGCCGGGGGTCCCGGAACAGGCGATGGTCGACCCCCGGCGGCTGAGCCAGATGCTGATCAACCTGCTGGAGAACGCCGACAACTACGCCGGCGGACCGACGGCCCTCATCGTGTCGGGCAACGACACCGTGGTGCGCTTCGCGGTCGAGGACCGCGGGCCCGGCGTCCCCGAGCACGAGCGCCACCACATCTTCGAGCGGTTCGCCCGGGGTGAGTCGTCGGCCATGCCTGGGGCCGGGGACGGAACGGGCCTCGGGCTGTCGCTCGTCGCCGAGCACGCCCGGCTCCACCACGGCCACGTCTGGGTGGAGGAACGGGTGGGGGGCGGCGCCCGCTTCGTGGTGGAGCTGCCCCTGGTGGAGTACGGCCCCGGCGCCCTGCCGGGCCCGCCGCAGGCCGACGGCCGCGGCGTGCCGGCGCCGGACGGAGGGGCGGTATGAACCCGGGGCGGCGGAGGCTGCGGCGCCCCGTCCTCGTCGCCGCGGCCCTGACCGTCGCCCTCCTGGGCGCCGGGTGCGGGATCCCGTCCGACGACCACGCCACGCTGGCCGCGGCGGGCTCGGTGCCCTTCGACCTGCTGGGGCAGGCGCCGTTGGCCTCGACCACCACCATGCCCGCCTCCCCCACCGAGAGGGCGACGTTGTTCCTGGTCCAGGGTGAGCGGCTGGCCCCCGTCCAGCGGGAACTGCCGGCGCCGGTCTCGGTCGAGTCGGTGCTCCAGGCGCTGGCCGCCGGGCCGAGCGCCACGGAGATCGAACTCGGCCTGCGCACGGCGCTGCTGGCGCCGGGCCTCATGCGCTCCGGCGGCGTGAGCGGCGGGATCGCCACCATCGACCTCGGCCAGCCCTTCACCGAGATCGCCGGACGGGACCAGATCGTGGCCCTGGCGCAGATCGTGTCCACCGTGACCGGGCTGCCGGGCGTGGGCCGGGCCAGCTTCACGCTGGAGGGGAACCCGGTCGGGATCCTGCGGGGGGACGGGGCGGTGACGACGGAGTCGGTGTCCCGGGACGACTACGCCACGCTGGCGCCCGTCCCGCTCGGCTAGAGGCCCATCAGACCGCCGATTGCAATTCACCGCCCCGGGGTAATTCCCAGAAAGGCGACGGTAGAGTCGCCATTCTTCGCGCCGGCGGAGGCAGGCTGAGGCAGGGAGGGCCGGAATGCGCACAGGACGACTGCTGGTGGTCGGCCTACTGGGAGTGACGTCGTGGCTCACGGCGCCGGGCGCCCACGCCGCCACCATCAACGAGCGGGCCGACATGACAGGGCCGGAGGAGACGTCGCCTCCGGGCCCGGCCGACGCCAAGGGCACCGCCACCATCACGCTCGACGACGCCGCCAACACCGTGTGCTACGACCTCACCTACGCCGGGATCAGCAAGCCGACCATGGCCCACATCCACACCGGGGCCAAGGGCGTGGCCGGGCCGCCGGCGGTCGACTTCCACCTCGAGAAGAACGGCGACAAGGGCTGCGTGTCGGCCGATCCCACCGTGCTGGCCGCCATCAGGGACAACCCGGGCGGCCACTACGTCAACATCCACACCGCCGAGTTCCCCAAAGGAGCCATGCGGGGGCAGTTGACGAAGGTGTAAGAAGGCGAGTTCACCCGTCCTGGCCGGCCGGTCCTGGGGAGGGGCGCCGGTCGGCCAGGAACGGGTACCGCTTCCTCGTCGCCGCCACGACATCCGGGTCGACGTCGGCCAGGAGGATCGTCTCGCCGCCGGCCCCGCCGGCCAGTACCTCGCCCAGGGGGTCGACGATGCGGCTGTCGCCGGCGTAGTGGAGGCCCCCGCCTTCCCCGACCCGGTTCACCCCCACCACGTAGGCCTGGTTCTCGATCGCCCGGGCGGCGAGCAGCGCCTGCCAGTGGGCCCGCCGGGCGGCCGGCCAGTTGGCCACCACCACGTAGCAGTCCGTGCCCGCCGCCATGGCCCAGAACTCGTCGGCGAAGCGCAGGTCGTAGCAGACGAACGGCGTGAGCCTGACGCCCTCGACCTCGAACGTCACCCGCCTCGTGCCGGCGGCGTAGTGCTCGTGCTCGCCGGAATAGCTGAACGGGTGGATCTTGTCGTAGTGCTCCAGCTCGCCGCCGGGGCCGGCCAGGAGGAACCGGTTGACCGGCCGGCCGCCGCCGTCGGGGCGGACCGGCACCGACCCGGCCAGCCAGACCCCGAGCTCGCCGGCCTGCGTGCGGAGAAACTCGGTGCTCGGGCCGCCCTCGGGCTCAGCCGTCCGTTCGGGCGCCATGGAGAAGCCGGTCGGGAACATCTCGGTCAGCACGACCAGGCGGGCCCCGGCGCCGGCGGCGGCGGCGAGTTGCGGCTCGAGCCGGGCGAGGGTCGCGGCCCGGTTCTCCCAGACCACGTCGTGCTGGACGGCGGCGACCTTCATGTCGGGCGCAGGCCCTTGAGGCGGGCGGCGGCCTCGGCCAGGATCTCGGGCCGTTTGCAGAAGGCGAACCGGACGAGGGTCCGCCCGGCGTCGGGGTCGTCGTAGAAGACCGACATCGGCACCGCCACCACGCCGACCCGCTCCGGGAGAGCGAAGCAGAACTCCACGCCGTCGGCGGCGCCGACCGACGCCGCGTCGGTGACGGCGAAGTAGGTGCCCTGCGGGGTGAAGGTGTCCAGGCCGGCGTCGCGCAGCCCCTGGCAGAGCAGGTCGCGCCGCTGCGTCAGGCCGGCGGCCAGCACGTCGTGGTACGACGCCGGGAGGGCGAGGGCCACGGTGGCGGCGTGCTGGAAGGGCGTGGCCCCGGAATAGGACAGGTACTGCTTCACCGTGCGGACGGCGGCGATGAGGTCGGCCGGCCCGCAGGCCCAGCCCACTTTCCATCCGGTGAAGGAGAACGTCTTGCCGTGGCTGGAGATGGTGACGGTGCGCTCGGCCATCCCGGGCAGGGTGGCCAGCGGGATGTGGCGTCCGTCGTAGACGAGGTGCTCGTAGACCTCGTCGGTGACGGCGAGGAGGTCGTGCTCGACACAGACCCGGGCCACGGCGTCGAGCTCGCCGGCCGAGAGCACCCGGCCGGTCGGGTTGTGGGGCGAGTTCAACAGGATGAGGCGGGTCTTGGGGCCGATGGCGGCGGCCAGGGCGTCGGGGTCGAGGGCGAAGTCGGGGGCGCGCAAGGTGACGACCCGGCGCTGGGCGCCGGCCATGGCGATGGTGGCGGCGTAGGAGTCGTAATAGGGCTCGAGGGTGACGACCTCGTCGCCCGGCTCGCACAACCCGATCACGGCGGCGGCGATGGCCTCGGTGGCGCCCATGGTGACGACCACCTCGGTGTCGGGGTCGTGGTCGAGGCCGTAGCAGCGGCGCTGGTGGTCGGCGATCGCCTGGCGCAGCGCCGGCAGGCCCGCCCCCGGCGGGTACTGGTTGTGGCCGGCCCGGATGGCGGCGATGGCGGCCTCGGCCACCTCCGGCGGCCCGTCGGTGTCGGGGAAGCCCTGGCCGAGGTTGATCGACCCCGTCCGGGCGGCCAGGACCGACATCTCGTTGAAGATCGTGGTGGTGAACGGCTGGAGGTGGGCGCCCAGGGCTCTGCGCATAGAGGCCAGAGCCTAAGGGGGCGGGGTCAGACCTTGGCCAGCTGGCCCCGCATGGCCCCGTCCGGATGGGCCTCGCTGTGGACGTTGACGTAGTACGCCCCGGGGTCGGCGATCAGCTTGGCCGCCAACTCGCCGGGCAGGTCGACGCACGATTTGGCGGTGAAGGCCGACTCGCCGGCGGTGAAGGCCGGCATCAGATCGACCACGACCGGACCGCTCGCTCCGGGGGCGCCCTGGTGGATGTGGGCCTTGGTCGGCTTCTCCCCCATGGTCGCACTGATGTCGTAGCAGCCCTTCGTCCCGGTGACGTTGAACAGGACGGTGCCGGTGCCGTCCTTCACCCCGGGGCCCGGGACCTCCTCGGTGCCCTTCAGGGACGCCTTGAGGGAGACCGGGGTGCCGTCGTTCTTCACCCCGGGTCCGGCAGTGTCGATCGTGACCTTCGTGTCCTTGCCCTTGTTGGTGCCGCCGCAGGCGCCGAACCCGGCGGCGAGAACGAGGGCGAGGAGGGTGACGGCCAGCGGCCGGGGCGAGGTCACGGTCGAGATCCAGGCACGGTCGAGATCCTGGCACGGCGGCTGGGCACAATGGCGTAATGCTCCTGTGCGAGGTCGTCGCGGCGTCGGCGCGGGTGGCGGCCACACCCGCCCGCAGCGCCAAGACCGCCGCCCTGGCCGACCTGCTCCGCCGGCTCGATCCCGACGAGGTCGAACCGGCCGTCGGGTTCCTGGTCGGCGAGCCCCGCCAGGGCCGTATCGGCGTCGGCTGGGCGACCCTCGCCAGCCGGGTCGCCAACCGCCGCAACGCCCCGCCCGCCGGTCCGCCGCCGTCGCCCTCAGAGTCCGGGCAGGCGCCGGAGGCGGACGGGCGAGAGGCGGGAATCACGATCGGGGAGCTCGACTCGGTCCTCGACGAGCTGGCGGGCACCGTGGGAACCGGGTCGGTGGGGGCGCGGGCGGCGCTGCTCGACGGGCTCCTGTCCCGGGCGACGCAGGGGGAGATCGACTTCATCGCCGATCTCCTCACCGGGGGGTTGCGGCAGGGGGCGCTGGAGGGGGTCATGGCCGAGGCGGTGGCCAAGGCGGCCGGGGTGCCGGCGGCGGCCGTCCGCCGGGCCTGCATGCTGGCCGGGGACCTCGGCCATGCGGCCGCCGTGGCGCTCAGCGAAGGCAGGGCGGGGCTCGACGCGGTGGGGCTCGAGGTGCTCCGGCCGATCGGGCCGATGCTGGCCTCGACGGCCCCCGACGTGGGCGACGCCATCGCCGGGCTCGGGCTGTCGTCGGTGGAGTGGAAGCTCGACGGTATCCGCCTCCAGGTCCACAAGCGGGGCGACGCCGTCCGGATCTTCACCCGCAACCTCAACGACGTCACCGACCGGATGCCGGAGGTGGTGGCCATCGTCCGCGGGCTGCCGGCCGAGCAGGTCGTGCTCGACGGCGAAGCCCTGACGATGACCGACGAGGCCCGTCCGCAGCCGTTCCAGGACACCATGAGCCGGGTCGGGCGCCGCACCGGGGAACCGGCCGGCGGGGTCGCTCCCCACTTCTTCGACTGCCTCCACCTCGACGGCGAAGACCTCCTCGACCGGCCCCTCCTGGAGCGCCTCGCCGCTCTCGAGCGGGTCGCTGGGCCGTGGCGCATCCCGGGTGAGGTGACCGACGACCCCGACGCGGCCGCCACGGTGCTGCGGGCGGCGCTGGCCGCCGGGCACGAGGGCGTGGTCGTGAAAGGAGCCCAGTCGCCCTACGAGGCGGGACGGCGGGGCAAGTCGTGGCGCAAGGTCAAGGTGGCCCGGACCTTCGACCTCGTCGTGCTCGGCGCCGAGTGGGGCCACGGGCGGCGCAAGGGCTGGCTGTCGAACCTCCACCTCGGAGCCCGCGATCCCCGCACGGGGGAATTCGTGATGGTCGGCAAGACGTTCAAGGGCTTGACCGATGCCACCCTGGCCTGGCAGACGGAGCGGTTCCTCGAGTTGGAGACGCACCGGGAAGGGATCACCGTGTTCGTCCGGCCGGAGATGGTGGCGGAGATCGCCCTCGACGGCGTGCACACCTCGACCCGCTACCGGGGCGGCGTGGCGCTGCGCTTCGCCCGGCTCAAGACGTACCGCTCCGACAAGGACCCGGCCGAGGCCGACACCATCGACTCCATCCGGGCGCTGCTCTCGTCGTCGACCACCACCGCGGAGGAAGAGAAATGACCGAGGTTCGGGACAACCCGGAGAAGTCCCGCTACGAGCTGCTGGAGGACGGGAAGCTCCTCGGCGTGGCCGACTACCGGCCGATGGGCACCGACGCTGCGGGGGACACCCCCGGCCCCCGGGTCATGTCCTTCCCCCACACCGAGATCGTGCCCGGCCGGCGTAACCAGGGCCTCGGGGCGCAGTTGGTGCAGGGGGCGCTCGACGACGTCCGCCGCAAGGGCGCCAAGGTCGTTCCCATGTGCTGGTTCGTGGCCGAGTTCCTGGAGGAGCATCCCGAGTACGCCGACCTGCAGGCGTGATCGCCCTCCTGCGCCGCAACGGCGACTTCCGGGCGGTCTTCATCGCCCAGATCGTCTCCTTCGCCGGGGACTGGTTCGCCACCGTGGCCATGCTCGGTCTCGTCATCGACCGGACGGGCTCCAAGCTGGCCGCCACCGCCGTGTTCGTCGTCCAGGCGCTGCCCAACTTCGCCCTCAGTCCCCTGGCCGGGCCCGCCGCCGACCGCTTCGATCGCCGCCGGCTGATGGTCGGCGTCTCCCTGCTCCAGGCCGGCGCCGCCTCGTTGTTCCTCGTCGCCCTCCACGGCCCCGTGGCTTTCGCCTTCCTGGCCCAGGGCCTCGTCACCGGGCTCGGGACGTTCTTCGCCCCCACCTCGCAGGCCGCCCTGCCCAACCTCGTCGACGCCGACGACCTGCCGCTGGCCACCGTGATGATGTCGAGCACGTGGGGCGCGATGCTGGCCCTCGGCGCCGCCATCGGCGGGCTCTTCACCCTGGCCTTCGGCCGCCAGGCCGCCTTCGTCGCCGACGGCGCCAGCTTCCTGATCGCCGCCGCCCTCATCGCCTCCGTCCGCCGGCCCACCCAGCAGAGCGCGCCCGAGGGGCACCGGGGCCGGATGCGGCCGCTGGCCGACACGCTCGAGACCGTGCGTTACGCCCGCACCCACCCGGTGGTGGCCGCCCTCCTCGGCTCCAAGCTGGGCTTCGGCCTCGGCAGCGGGGCGGTCGGCATGCTCGCCCTCATGGCCACCGGTCCCTTCCACTCCGGCGACGGCGGCACCGGTCTCCTCCTGGCCGCCCGGGGCCTCGGGGTCGTGGCCGGGCCGTTCGTGGCCAACCGGCTCCTGACCCGGCGGGCCCGCCCGACGGGCCGGTCAGGCATCCTCCTCGCCTGCGGTCTGGCCGGCCTCGTCTACGGCGCCGGCTACCTCGTCGTGGGGACCGCCCCGTTCCTGGGTCTGGCCGTGGCCGGGGCGCTGGTCGCCCACCTCGGCGGCGGCGCCCAGTGGACCCTGTCGACCTATGGGCTGCAGGCCGTCGTCCCGGACTACATCCGGGGCCGGGTGTTCGCCGCCGACTTCGCCCTGGTGACCATGACCATGAGCCTGTCGCTCATCGTGTCCGGGGCGCTGGCCGAGGTGACCGGGCCCCGCCTGCCGACGCTGCTCCTGGCCGGCGTGTCGTCCGTATGGGGCGTCGTCTACCTGGCCCTGACCCGTCCCCTGCGGCGGGCCGAGGCGGCGGCCCCGACCGAGGAGACCGTTCAGGCGGTTTAGCCGGCGGTGGCGCGGGCGACGTCGAGCCGCCCCTTGCAGGTCGGGCTGCCGGCTCCGCAGGAGACCGTGGGGTCGGCCGTGTCGAGCAGCCGCTGGACGGCGGCCTGCGGGCTCAGCCCCTGGGCCAGCAGCAGGGCGACGGCCCCCGTGACGTGGGGGGCGGCCATCGACGTGCCGGCCAGGTAGCCGTACTGGTTCTGCTTTTCCTTCTCCCAGTAGGTGGACCACACCTTGTGGGTCTCGTCGCCGTCGGACGCGCCGCCGGGAGCCACGATCGCCCACTTGGCGTTTCCCGTGGGACTGGAGTAGTCGGTGACGAGGTCGTCGGGACCGGTGGCGCCGACGACGAGGGCGTCGAGGTTCCCGTAGTCCTGGCTCCCGATCCCGGCGCCGAACAGATCGGAGTTCCCGGAGGCGATGACGGGGACGGCGCCCTTCTGCCAGGCGTACTCGATGCCCTCGGAGAGCTTGCTGCCGAAGGCGGCCGTCCGCACGAAGAGGAGGTCGCCGAGGCTCAGGTTCACGACCCGGGCGCCGTGGTCGACGACCCAGCGGATGCCGGCGTTGGCGTCGTCGATGGCGATACCGCCGCCGGAGTCGGCCACCTTGGCCACCACCAGCTCGGCGTCGGGGGCGACGCCGGCCACGCCGATGCCGTTGTCCCGGTTGGCGGCGATGATGCCGGCGACGTGGGTGCCGTGGCCGACGTCGTCCTGGCCCGAGCCGGTGCAGTTGTTCGGCTCACCCTTCGATTTGAGGCAGCTCGTCTGGGCCACGATCCGGCCGGCGAGGTCCTCGTGGGTGAGGTCGACGCCGGCGTCCACGATGCCGACCCGCACGTGAGCGCCGGTGGTGCGGGCCCAGGCGTCCGGGGCGCCGATCTTGGCCAGGTTCCACTGCTTGGAAAAGGCCGGGTCGTTGGACGCTCCCGCCGGTGTGAGGGCCAGGCCTCCGGCCAGGCCGAGCGCCGCCAGGGAGGCCAGAAGGGTCGTTCGCACCATTTGTCCAGGATACCGGCCGAGGGGTCGGTGAATATAGGGGGGAACAAGCACGGCGTGTGAAGAGTTGACAACGGATATACTTGTAGTTGCAACTAGTTAGGAGCGTTCACGATGCCTGCCATCACCGCCGACACCCTGACCCTGCCCCGGCTCCCGGAACCGGCCGCGGGCGCCGTCGAGCGCCCGCCGGTCAGCGTGACGGCCGCGCCGGCGGGGGTCGAGGGCGAGGGCTTCCCCGTCCGGCGGGCCTTCGCCGGAGTGCCGCTCGAGGCTCTCGACCCCTTCATCCACATGGACCAGATGGGCGCCGTCGACTACGGCCCGGGCGAGCCCCGGGGCACCGACTGGCACCCCCATCGCGGCTTCGAGACCGTGACCTACATCCTCGACGGCACGTTCCAGCACCAGGACTCCCACGGCGGCGGCGGCGTCATCACCGACGGCGCCACCCAGTGGATGACGGCCGGCGGCGGGATCCTCCACATCGAGACCCCGCCCGAGGAGCTGGTGGTGAGCGGCGGCCTGTTCCACGGGCTGCAGCTGTGGGTGAACCTCCCGTCCGCCGACAAGATGACCGCCCCCCGTTATCAGAACCTCGAAGGGGAGCAGGCCACGCTGCTGGCCTCCGCCGACGGCGGCGCCCTGGTGCGGATCGTCGCCGGCGACGTCGCCGGTCACACCGGGCCGGGCTCGACCCACACGCCGATCACCTTCCTCCACGCCACCGTGGCGCCCGGCGCCCGCCTGCACCTGCCCTGGCGGCCCGACTTCAACGCCCTGGCCTACGTGCTGTCGGGCTCGGGCCGCGTCGGGTCGGAGGGCCGGCCGGTGGGCGAGGGCGACCTCGTCGTCTTCGGGGCCGGCGACCACCTCGTGCTGCGGGCGGACGATCGGCAGGGGGCGACGACGCCCAACCTGGAGGTCGTGGTGCTCGGCGGGCAGCCGATCCGGGAGGCGATCGCCTGGTACGGCCCGTTCGTCATGAACACCCGGGCCGAGGTCATGCAGGCCGTGGACGACTATCAGGCCGGCCGCCTCGGCGTCATCCCGGCCGGGGCGCTGATGCCCCACGGCCGGGTGCAGCGGACCGACGGTGAACCCAGAGTGAATTGATTTCCGGGGGGCACCCCCGAACCCCCGGGGAGCAGCAGGCCGCGGCGCGGCCGCCGTGCTCGTGGTCTACGGTCGATCCTTCGCTACCCCCGAGCGAAGAGGAGACGGCCATGGAGGTCGAGCGCTACGAGCACGGTGTCCCGTCCTGGGTGGACCTGGGCACACCCGACATCCCCAAGGCAATCGAGTTCTACTCCGGCCTCTTCGGCTGGCAGATCGAGCAGGGCCCGCCGGAGGCCGGTGGCTATTCGATGGCCCTGTACCAGGGCAAGCCGGCGGCCGGCCTCGGGCCCCAGATGAACCCCGGCCCGCCGTACTGGAACACCTACGTCAGCGTCGACTCCGCCGACGACGTCGTGGCCAAGGCCAAGGCCAACGGCGCCACCGTGTTCATGGAGCCGATGGACGTGATGGACGTCGGCCGCATGGCGATCTTCGCCGACCCGATCGGCGCCGTGATCTCGGTCTGGGAGCCACGGGCCCACACCGGAGCCGGCATCGTCAACGAGCCCAATACGTACAGCTGGAGCGAACTCGTCACCACCGACGTCGAGAAGTCGAAGCAGTTCTACGGCGCGGTGTTCGGGTGGGGCTCCGAGACCCACGGTGAGGATGGCCCGATGGCCTACACCGAGTGGAAGGTCGACGGCCGGTCGGTGGGCGGGATGATGCTGAAGCCGCCGATGATGCCGGCCGAGGTGCCGCCCTTCTGGGGCGTCTACTTCTCGGTCGACGGCACCGAGGCGGCCATGGACAAGGTGAAGGAGCTCGGCGGCCAGGTCCTCATGGGCCCGATGGACGTCGAGCCGGGCAAGTTCGCCGTGGTGCAGGACCCGCAGGGCGCCACCTTCAACATCATCACGATGAAGCCGCAGCCCTGATCCCGCAGCCCTGATTCCGACGCCCTGATGGGCGCCCCCGGCGGGGGGCCCGGGG
>JAUZEX010000009.1 GCA_030838815.1 Actinomycetota bacterium | reverse complement strand
TGAGGTCCATGACCTACGTCCTCCCAATACACGAATGAGCTGTCCGACCCCGAGCGCAGCCAGTCCGGCCACGACGAGGAGCAAATAGATCGGGCCGATGTCGAAGGTGCGGGCCACCAGCGGGGTGGTCGAGCGGGTGGGCGCCGCCGGGGTGGTGACGGCGCCGCCCGTGCCCGTTACCGGAGAGGCGCTGGTGCCGGCACCCGACCCGGTGTCCAGGCTCTGGCCCGCACCGAGGGCGCCGCCGCCTGTCGAGGCTGCCGGTTGCGCGGTACCGGAGCCCTCGGACGAACCGCCGACGGGGATCCCGCTCGATGGCGCGGCCGACGAGCCGGTGAGGGCAGCGGTCGCGACGCCGACGGTCAGAGTCATCGAGCTGTCGCGGTTGCCCGAGAGGGAGTAACGCAGGGGCGCCCGGATGCGCAGTGCCGGGGCCACCACTCGGCCCGGGAAGCGCTGGGCGGCGACGAACTCCATCGTGATCCCCGACGCCGACAGAAGCTGCTTGATCATCGGGTTGATCGGGGCCGGATAGGTCGTGCCCCCGGCGATGACGCCTTGCGGACTTAGCTCGAAGGGGATGCCCCCGACACGCAGCCCCGTCAGGGTCAGGGACACCTTCGGTGTGACCGTGCCGGAGGGATCGAGGGTTTGGGTTGCGCTGGACTTGACCTCCCCAATGGTGAGGGGCCCGATGGTCAGCGCCTGGAGATCCGCCACCGCCTTGGCCACCACACCAGTTGCTGACGCCGTGATATTGGCCGTGGAAGTGGCGAGGGAGACATTGCCCACCACGTCGGGTTGGAACCCGGCGGTCGCCGAGGCGTCGGAGGAGGCGGTGGTCGAGTTGGCGCGCACGTGATAAGGGCCCGCGCCCTGGGACTGCTCTCCGGAGTTGGCATCCGAGGCGACGTAGAGGGGGTAGGGGACATTTGGCACCGCACCGCCCGAGAATCCTGCTGCCAGCCCCGGAATCGACACGATCACGCCCCCGGGATCAGGGAAGGCGGCGTAGCCGGTGGAGGAGCCGATCGAGTCGAGGGCTACCTGTGCCGTCGGGCCGCCGCCATCGCCGGGCGTATCGGTCACTGGCGCGCCCGGAACACTCGCCGTGAGCTGGACCCCAAGGGCGGATGCCGAGCCGCTAAAGGAAGGGATCTGGGCACTCGTGTCCTCAGCACCGCTGGACGCAGAGACCTGAAAACCCACCAGGCAAGCCACGGCCACGACCAAACGGACTGCCCCAAAAACGAAACGAACGAATCGCGCAGTCAACTGCTCCGTCCCTCTAGCGAGGCATCTGCCGACCTGCCAATGCTCCAAGGTAGGCATTGCTCGCGCGGTTTGTCAAGGGCCTTGACAACTTTGGTCGAAGGCCCTGCAGCCGCGCCGCGTGACCGGTCCTCTCTCTTGGCGGTGACTAGGCGGGTGCGAGCTGGTCGACGTCGAGGCCGTAGAAGCGCGCCGCGTTCTCGAAGAGGATCGGGCGCCGTTCATCAGCGGGGATGCCGGCCAGCTGGCTGTTGATGCGCTCCCGGGCGTAGGGCCAGTCCGATCCGGCGTGCGGGTAGTCCGACGTCCACATGATTGTGTCCAGCCCGACGCGGTGCCGGTTGGCCAGCCCGTAGGTGTCGACCTGGAAGCTGGCGAAGCACTGGCGGGCCCAATATTCCGACGGCGGCATCGGCAGGTGGGAGTTCGTCCAGAAGCGGTGGCGCATGTAGTTGTCGTTGCTCTGCTCGAGGAAGAACGGGACCCACGCGATCCCCACCTCGACGAAGCCGAATCGCAGCCGCGGGTGGCGTTCGAGGGAGCCGCCAAGAATCAGGTTCGACGCCACGGGCATGGCGTCGATTGCCAGCTTCTCCTGGTTGATGAACGGCAACGTCGCCATGGCCATGAGCATCTCGGGGTCGTCGCCTTCCTTGTTCTCCCCGATGATGTTGAAGCCCACGTGGCACGCCACGGCGACGTCGAGGTCCTGAGCCGCCGCCCAGAACTTGTCGTCGATGGCGGGCTTGGGGATCGTCGAGCCGTTGGGCCACGACCGCAGCACCACCGCCCGCATGTCGTGCTTCTCGCGCACGCGCTTGGCCTCGGCGATGGCGTCGTCGACGTTGTTGTTCGGCATGATGCCGTAGGCGAACAACCGGTCGGGCGCGTGCGAGCAGAAGTCGGCGATCCAGTCGTTGTAGGCGCGGATGTTGGCGAGGTAGAGGTCGCGGTCCTCGGCGTCGCACACCATGAAGGCGTAGGTCGGGAAGATGAGGTGGATATCGACCATGTCGATGTCCATGTCGGCGATGCGCGCCGCTGGGTCCCACCCTCCGGCGCGCATGCTGTCGTAGCCGTCCTTGGGTATGAGCTCCCAGTCGTTGGCGGCGACGCCGGCGGAGTTGACCAGCCGGGTGATAGCCAGCGTGCGGCCGTTGGGCGCCAGCCACGCCAGCCCGCCGAAGACACCGTCGACGATGCGCGGCCCGTCGTCGCGGAACCTCTTGGGCAGGAACTTCTGCCACAGGTCCGGCGGCTCGGTGACGTGGGTATCGGCGTCGATGATCGGGTGTCCGAGGTCGCCGCCTATGCGGTAGGTCATGTCAGTCCTCCGTCGTGTCGGTCAACAACATCGCCATCGCCGCGGCTTGCAGGAGTCGCGCCAGGCGCTCCTCGTCGAGGCCGCTACTCCACTCCCGTCATCACCGCGCCCCACACCGCCTCGACCAGCATGATGCGCTCGGCGTCGCTCAGCTCGGGACGGAGGACCGAGACGGCGTCGGTCCACTCGGCCACGTGGAGACGGTGGAGACAGTGGGCTCGGTCGATGAACTCGCACATCTCGGGGTCGAATGGTTGAGCTACGGACAAATACGTTGCCCCTGGTTCGGGCTCGTGTACTCGCCGCGCTTGAGTTGCACGGCCCAGTAGCAGACCACGAACGGCGCATTCTGCCCCTTGGTGAATGTCAGAGGAAGGGTCAGCCCTCCTAGGTCGTTCCCCTTGATCGACCACAGGCCGTCGAGCAGGTTCTCGCTCGTGGGCGACGACGCTGTGAGTCCTTTGGCAGCAAGCTCGAAGAGCTTGGCCGCCACCCAGCCGACGCCCGCTGACGCGCCGACGTAAGCGCTTGGGGCGTATCGTTGGAGTGTGCTGCGGAATTCC
The DNA here is from genome assembly GCA_030838815.1 of Actinomycetota bacterium. Taxonomy (GTDB): domain Bacteria; phylum Actinomycetota; class Acidimicrobiia; order IMCC26256; family BP-133; genus BP-133. The sequence continues at coordinate 329 of JAUZEX010000009.1, read as the reverse complement.
GCCACTGCGGGATTACTCGTGACCATCCAGGGCGCGACCGTGGAGCCGTTCCCCATCCCGTCGAGCAACGGGTTGGAGCTCATTTGCGGGGTGAGGCTGAGGGTGCCGACTGCGTAGATCGGGTGATAGCCGACGCTGTTACAGGACCGCGCCACCCGCTCAACGGAGTTGCCGTCCAGCCCAATGTCCAAGAGCTCTGCGCCAGCCGATCGGGCGGCTTGACAGTTCGACGTGTAGTCCGGCTGGGCGATGGATGCCCGGCCTCGATAGACGAGCGTGAGCCCGTATTTGGCTGCCTGCTTCGGCGCCGCGTCGTGGGCGTCGGAGCA
>JAUZEX010000006.1 GCA_030838815.1 Actinomycetota bacterium | reverse complement strand
CGGCCACCTCCACGTCGAAGCCCTCGCTCCGCAGCCGGGCGGCGACGGCGGCGGCGATGGGTTCTTCATCCTCGATGACGACGACGGTGGCCACACAAGGAGGATACGGAACCGGCCGTGGGGAGCGCTCAGGGACGATGCGGAGATTTCCCGGAGATCACCGGCGTCGTCCGGGTAATTGAGGACCATGACCAGCTATGGCTTCACCCTCATGACCGAACTCCACGGCCCCCGGGAGCTGGTGGACCAGGCCGTGGCCGCCGAGGCCGCCGGCTTCGACTTCGCCGCCATGTCCGACCACTTCCACCCCTGGCTCGAGGCTCAGGGGAACGCGCCCTTCGCCTGGACCGTGCTGGGCACGGTGGCCGCCCGCACGGAGCGGATGGACCTCATGACGATGGTCACCTGCCCGTTCCTGCGCTATCACCCGGCGGTGGTGGCCCAGGCGGCAGCCACGGTCCAGATCCTCTCCGACGGCCGCTTCACGCTCGGGGTCGGCGCCGGCGAAAACCTGAACGAGCACGTGATCGGCGCCGGGTGGCCGTCGGTGCCCGTCCGCCACGAGATGCTCGACGAGTCGATCGAGATCATGCGCCGCCTCTTCCAGGGGGGCGAGCACCACTTCCGGGGCGAGCATCTCACCCTCGAATCGGCCCGGCTGTATTCCCTCCCCGACACGCCGCCGCCGCTGGCCGTGGCCGCCGGCGGGCCGGACGCCGCCCGGCTGGCCGGGGAGGCGGGCGATGCCCTGATCACGGTCGCGCCCGACCCGGAGCTCATCGACGCCTACCGGGAGGCGGGGGGAACCGGTCCGACGTACGGCCAGGTGGGCCTCAGCTGGGCCCCGGACGAGGAACAGGGCCGGCAGCAGGCCCTGGAGCTGTTCCGGTTCTTCTCCGGCGGATGGCCGGTGATGTCGGAGCTGGCCACGCCGGCCGCCTTCGAAGCGGCCACGAAGACGGTGCGGGAGGAGGACGTGGCGGAGTTGATGCCCTGCGGCCCTCAACCTGAACTTCACGTCGAGGCCATCCGGCGGTTCGAGGAAGCGGGGTACGACCACGTCGCCGTCGTCCAGGCCGGCGGGGATATGAACGGGTTCCTCCGGTTCTGGGAGGAGGAGGTCCGGCCGAAGCTCGGTTAGTTCGCCGAAGAGGTCCCGCACCACAGGGCGTCGAGCACGGCCCGGACCTCGTCGTCGGTGGTGGGCGAGAAGTCGTCGTAGGCCTGTCCGACGGCGAGGAACCGATCGGGCATGCGGACGCACAGGACGTCGTCGGCGTCGGCCCGCAGCGCCCGGCAGGTGTCGGCCGACCCGACCGGGACGGCGGCGACCACCGCCGTCGGCTCCTGGGCTCGCAACCCCTGGAGGGCGGCGCGCATGCTGGCTCCGGTGGCGAGGCCGTCGTCGACCACGATGACCGTGGCGCCGGTGACCGGGCTGGGCGGCCGGTCGTGGCGGTAGACCCGCTCCCGTCGGGCCAGGACGTCGGCCTCGGCCCGGGCGACCGCTTCGACGTCGTCGTCGCTGACCCCGAGGCGCTCGATGACCACCCGGTTGAGGACCCGGGTGCCGCCGCCGGCGATGGCCCCCATGGCCAGCTCCTCGTGGCCCGGCACCCCGAGCTTGCGGACGAGGAACACGTCGAGCGGCGCGGCCAGGATCCGGGCCACCTCGGCGGCGACGGGCACGCCGCCCCGGGGCAGGCCGAGCACCAATCGGGGACCCCGGAAGCGGTCGAGGACACCGGCCTCGACGAGCCGCCAGCCGAGGACCTGACCGGCATGGCGCCGGTCCCGATAGCGGGACTCTCTCGTCCTGACCCCCATCGCCCGCTCGCGCCCGGCTACGACAGCCGGCGCTGCAGCTCCTCGGGGAAGTCGGGGAAGTAGCGGGTGACGTCGACGAGGGAGAACTCGGGCAGGATCGACGTCGCCGGCTCCCGCTCCAGCAGGAAGTCGATCGTCTCGCGCACGATGAGCTCCTGGTCGACGTCGGTGAGCAGGAGGTCGTCGAGGAACGACGGCGGCAGGCGCACCTTGTGGCCGGTCACCTCGTTGCCCTCTTCGACTTCGACCCCGAACTCGCCCGGGGCCATCGGCACCACTCTCATCGTCGTCATGCCCGTCCTCCTACCCTGGCCGAGGCTTCCCTGACACTGTCATTCTGGGCGCCTCCGGCGCCCCCGAGCGTGGGCTTCGCCCCCGCCGGCCGTGTCCGGTGCACGCCCGGGATTACCAGTCCGAGCGTGGGCTTCGCCCGCCGGCCGTGTCCGGTCCACGCCCGGGATTACCAGTCCGAGCGTTGGGTACCCGTCCGTCACGATGTCCGATCGCGCCTTCGTGTTCGCTCCCGATCCGCTCCTCACCGTCACGGTCGAGGCCGGGAGCGACGGTGACGAGATCCATCTCCACGCCGGCGGCCAGGGTTTCTGGGTGGCTCAGATGATCGCCAACCTCGGCGTGGAGGTGTCGGTCTGCGGGCCGTTCGGCGGGGAGAGCGGTCGGGTCGTCCGCACCCTGGTCGACCAGGACGAGCACATCAACCTGCGGGCCATCGAGACGGTCGGGTCGAACGGTGCCTACGTCCACGACCGGCGGGGCGGCGAACGGGTCACGGTGGCCGAGACGCCACCCGATCCGCTCGACCGCCACGAGCTCGACGATCTGTACGGCGCCGCCCTCGTCGGGGGGCTGGAGGCCGAGGTGGCGGTGCTGGCCGGGCCCGGGCCGTGGACGGTGCCGGTGCTGCCGCCCGACCACTACCGCCGCCTGGCCGGGGACCTCGGAGCAAACGGTACGCCCTTACTGGCGGACCTCAGCGGGGAGCCGCTGACCTGCGCCCTGGAGGGCGGCCTCACCGTCCTCAAGGTGAGCCACGAACAGCTCCTGGAGGACGGGCGGATCGAGAAGGCGGGGGAGGAGGAGCTCGTCGAAGCCCTGTTCGAGTTCCGCCGCCAGGGAGCCGAGCACGTCGTCATCACCCGGGCCGAGGAGCCGGCGCTGGCCCTGTTCGGCGACACCGCCGTGAGGATCCGGGCTCCCAGGGTGGAGGTCGTCGACCACCGGGGAGCGGGAGACTCCATGACCGCCGGCCTCGCCGCCGGCCTGGCCCGGGGAATGGACATGCTCGATGCCCTGCGGCTGGGAGCGGCGGCCGCCGTCCTCAACGTGACGCGCCGGGGGCTGGCGACCGGCGACCGGCGGGAGATCGAGCGGCTGGCGTCCCACATCGAACTCCAGCCGCTGTGCCACGAGACGAGGAGCCACACATGACTGCCAATGGCAACGGGGACCGCCCCGCCGATCTCGAGGTCTCACTCGACGAGCTGAGCCGGCGGGCGGCGCCGCCCGCGGGGGCCGTGCGGGGCGAGGGCGCGGCCCGGCGGCTGCGATGTCTCGTCACCAACGACGACGGCATCGGGAGCGAGGGCCTGCGGGTCCTGGCCCTGGTGGCCCTGGAGGCCGGTCTCGAAGTGGTGGTGGCGGCGCCGATGCAGGAGTGCAGTGGCGCCAGCGCCTCCATCACCGCCGTCGAGCAGGACGGGCACTTCGTGGTCGAGCCCCGCGTCCTGCCCGGCCTGGAGGAGGCCGCCGCCGTGCTGGCCGTCGGCGGGCTGCCGGCCTTCATCGCCCTGACCGGCATGCGGGGCGCCTTCGGCCCGGCGCCCGACGTCGTCCTGTCCGGCATCAACAACGGGCCCAACACCGGCTACGCCGTCCTCCACTCGGGGACGGCCGGGGCGGCACTGACCGCCTCGACGTTCGGCGCCCGGGCGATGGCCGTCTCGCTCAATGTGAGGATGCGTTCGCCGTCGGGGGCGGGGGTGGCGCCGTCGGCGTCGGCGCCGCCCCACTGGGAGACGGCGGCCGAGTTCGCCCGCCGGGCGCTGCCGGCGCTGTTGTCCTCAGCCCCGGGGACCGTGCTCAACGTCAACGCGCCGAACATCCCGCTGGCGGAGGTGGTGGGCTTCAGGCGCGCCCGCCTGGCCCGCTTCGGCGCGGTGCAGACCAACGTCTCGGAGCGGGGGGAGGGCTTCTTCAAGGTGGCGCTGGCCGAGATCGAGGCCGAGTACGAGCCGGGCACCGACGCCGCCCTGATCGCCTCCGGTTACGCCACGATCACGCCGCTGCAGGCGGTGTGCGAGGCGGACGCCGTCGAGCTCCCCGACCTTCCGGCCGGGGCCCTCGTGTCCGACCGGTAGCGCTCAGCCGGTCAGCACCGGTCAGTACCGGCCGGTCCCGGTCAACTCAGCGGGCGGCGGCGCCCGTGTGGCTCCGGCGCCATGCGCCGGCGGCGCGGAGCCGGCCGATGATGACCCCGCCCCGATCGACGGCCAGCCGCCACACGCCGATGCCCATCACGACCAGGCCGAGCGACGCCACGGCGGTCGAGTGCATGAAGGTCGTGGCGGCCAGGGTCGCGCCGGCCACAAGCAGGAGCAGCCCGATCCAGCCGGCCAGGGCGGTCACCGCGGTGGGCCACCGGTGGGGCCGGCGGGACCGGCGCTTCGGCGGAGGGGTGTGTTCGCCCCCGGCGAGCTGGCCGGCGAGCCACGGGTCCCCGATCGACTGGGCCAGCCCGGCCAGCACCTCCCGCTCGCGCTCCGTCAGCACGATGCCGTCCTCGCCGTCCCTCACGTCGTCCTCCTCGACCGTCAACGACTCTTCCCGTACAGCTATCCCCCTTCCCGGGAGCTACCCCGCCGGTGCGCCGCCGACACGCACTCCCCGGCGGCCGTGACCGGGGTTGCGGCGGGACGGTGGCGGGTAACCGCCCGACGTCGGATCTTTCCCCCTCTGCGAGACTGCCGGGGTGCCATGTCGCTCAACGAGATCACCGTCGACGCCCCGCCTCAGGCGGTGTGGGATGTGCTCGCCGATCCGCCAACCTACGAGTACTGGGTGGTGGGCAACAAGGCGATCCGGAGCTACGACCCGGGCTGGCCCGCGCCCGGGACCGAGTTCCGCCACAAGGTCGGCTTCGGGCCGGTGACGGTGAAGGACAAAACCGTGTCCCTCGAGGCCGAGCCTCCCCGCCGGCTCGTCCTGCGGGTGCGGGCGCTGCCGGTCGGGAAGGGCATCGTGACCTTCGAGCTGGACCCGATCCGGTCGGGCTCGGCCACCGTCGTGCGGATGGGAGAGCAGATCGACGACGGCCCGGCCCGGTTCCTGGCCCCGGCCCTCGACCCGCTGACTCATCTCCGCAACGCCGAGACGCTGCGCCGGCTGCGGCGCCTGGCCGAGGAGCGCTACCGGGCCGGCGGCGCCGGCGGCGCCGGGTCGGCGAGCCCCGGGCGCGCCGGCGACAGCGGTCACGAGGCCGGTCGGGGCTGAGGGTGCTTCGGCTGAGGCGGGAACATTGACCGGCGACGCCGACGCCGTCGTCATCGGATCCGGGCCCAATGGCCTCGTCGCCGCCAACCTGCTGGCCGACGCCGGGTGGAGCGTCGTGGTCCTGGAAGCGGAGCCCGATCCCGGCGGCGCCGTCCGCAGCGGGGAGCTGACCGTCCCCGGTTTCGTGCACGACCGCTTCAGCGCCTTCTACCCGCTGGGGGCGGCGTCGCCCGTCCTCCAGAGTCTCCATCTCGATCGCTACGGGCTTCGGTGGCGGCGGTCGCCGGTCGTGCTGGCCCATCCGCTGCCCGATGGGCGCTGTCCGGTGCTGTCCACCGACCTCGACGAGACCTGCCGGTCCCTCGACGCCGACGCCCCGGGTGACGGCGACGCCTGGCGGCGCCTCTACGGCCTGTGGGAGCGGGTCGGCGGCCCGCTGCTCGACGCCCTGCTGACGCCGTTCCCGCCGGTGCGGGCCGGCGCCCGGCTGGCGGCCCGGCTCGGTCCGGCCGGGCTGGCCCGCTTCGCCCGCTTCGGTGTGCTCCCGGTGCAGCGGCTGGCCGAGGAGGAGTTCTCGGGCGACGGCGCGGGGCTGCTCCTGACCGGCGCCGCCCTCCACACCGACCTGGCGCCCGACACCGCGGCGTCGTCGATCTTCGGCTGGCTGCTGTGCGGCCTGGGCCAGCAGCTCGGGTTCCCGGTGCCCGAGGGTGGGTCCGGGCGGCTCACCCAGGCGCTGGTCGACCGGTTCGTGGCCCGGGGCGGGCGGCTGGTGTGCGGAACCCGGGTCACCCGGGTGATGGTGCGGGACGGACGCGCCATGGGGGTCGTCACCGCCGACGGCGACGAGGTGGCGGCGGAGCGGGCGGTGGTGGCCGACGTCGGTGCCCCGGCGCTGTACCGCCACCTGGTCGGCGCCGAGCACCTCCCGGGTCGGGTCCTCGACGACCTGCGCCACTTCCAGTACGACAACTCGACGGTCAAGGTCGACTGGGCCCTCGACGGGCCCATCCCCTGGGCGGCGGAGGCCGCCCGCCGGGCCGGCACCGTCCACCTGGCCGACGGGATGGACCACTTCCTCGAGTCGTCCTGCGACCTGCTGGCCGGGCGCATCCCGGCCCGACCGCAGCTCGTCATGGGTCAGATGGGCGTGGCCGACCCCACCCGCAGCCCCCCCGGCACCGAGACGGCCTGGGCCTACACCCACGTGCCGCAGAAGGTCCGGGGTGACAGCGGCGGCAACCTGAAGGGCGTGTGGGACGAAGCGGAGGGCGAGGCCTTCGCCGACCGCATCGAAGCCCAGGTCGAAGCGCTGGCGCCGGGCTTCCGGTCGCTGATCCGGGGCCGGTTCATCGCCACACCGCCGGTGCTGGAAGCGGCGGACGCCAACCTCGTGGGCGGAGCCGTCAACGGCGGGAGCGCCCAGATCCATCAGCAGCTGGTCTTCCGGCCCATCCCCGGTCTGGCCCGGGCTGAGACGCCGGTGCGGGGGCTCTACCTGGGGTCGGCGTCGGCCCACCCCGGTGGCGGTGTCCACGGCGGCTGCGGCTCGAACGCCGCCCGGGCCGCCCTTCTGGCCGACCGCCTCCGCCGGGTCCGTGTTCTCGCCGCCGGCGCCGCGGGCCCCGTCGCCGCCGCCAGCCGGCGTTCGATTTCCGGGATACAGCGGAAAAGGAACGCCGGTTCGGGGTAGACCAGCGCCGCCTGCCAACCGGCGTTCGATTTCCGGGATACAGCGGAAAAGGAACGCCGGTTCGGGGTAGACCAGCGCCGCCTGCCAACCGGCGTTCGAT
>JAUZEX010000005.1 GCA_030838815.1 Actinomycetota bacterium | reverse complement strand
CGAGTCGCTCGACGACGACGCCCTCGAGCCGGAGGTCGTCGCCCCACACCTTCTCCACCAGCTCGGCGTCGTGGACGCCCTCGACCAGGATCCGGCTGGGCCGGGCCACCCGGGCCTTGGCGCCGATCACGGCCCGGCTGCCGGAGGCGGTGCGCCCGGAGGCCGACACCCGGCCGCCGGACAGCGTGTCGGGCCCCGCCGGCGGGGGTGGCGGGGCCACGAGGTGCACCGTCTGGCCGCCGACCGAGAAGGAGCCGGGCGCGTTGCGGAAGCGCTTCTGGAGGCCGGTCTGGCCGGCCACGACGACGTCGTCGCCATCGAGGGCCACGATCCGGCCGGCAAATCCGGACGAGCGGTGCGCAACGGGAAGCCCCGGCCGGGCCTCGCAGGCCGGGAACCGGGCGGCCAGCCGCTCGGGCCCGTCGACCGGGCCCCCGAGGATGCCGCCCCCTCGGGAATGGGATGGGGTCGTCACGGGCGGCTGACGATACCGGCCGCCGTGGTAAGCATCGCGGATGCCTTCCGGCCGGTTGTTTTTGGGGACGTCGGGGTTCGCTTACAAGGAGTGGATCGGGCCCTTCTACCCGCCGGGCACGAAGAGCGCCGGCATGCTCGGCTACTACGCCGGCCAGTTCGGCAGCGTCGAGGTCAACTACACGTTCCGGCGCTCACCGACCCCTTCCATGATGGAGGCCTGGTCCGGCGCCACCTCCGACGGCTTCGTGTTCGCCCTCAAGGCCAACCAGGGCATCACCCACTTCGCCCGGCTGAAGGACACCGGCGAGCGGCTCGGCCGGTTCCTGGAGGCGGTCGCCCCCCTCGGCCCGAGGCTCGGCCCGGTGTTGTTCCAGTGCCCGCCGAACCTCAAGTACGACCCCGAGGTGCTCGACGGGTTCCTGGCCGACCTCGCCGCAGTCGAGAAGAGATCCGGGCCCGCCCCGCACCGTTACGCCATGGAGTTCCGCCACCCGTCGTTCGACACCGACGAGGTCCGCTCCAAGCTTGGCGCCGCCGGCGTGGCCCTCTGCGTCGCTGATCCACCCCCGGGGGGCGCCCCCGGAACCCCGGGCTCGGAGGCTCCGGCCACCTTCCGCCGGACGGGCGACTTCGCCTACGTGCGGCTGCGGGGGACGGGTTACGACGAGAAGGCTCTCGAAGGCTGGGGGGCGACGTTCCGCTCCGCCCTCGAAGAGGGGGTCGACGTGTACTGCTACCTCAAGCACGAGGACAGCGCCACGGGACCCCGGGACGCCGCCATCCTCAAGCGGATGGCGGAGGAGTAGCTACCACTCACCGCCGAAGGACGTGTCCTCGGCCATGTACCAAGCCGTCGGGACATCCCGGGGGCAGGGCGACCAACCGAGGACGGCGTCGTCACCGGAGGTCTCCTCGACCAGGCGGAGCACGTCGTCGGGCTGGGGGCACTCGATCTCGAGCGACCAGCGCTCCGGACCCTCGATGTCGTCCCAGGCGATCGAGAGGGTTTCGGCCAGGTGCTGCGCCTCGAGCGTGCTCTCGCCCCGCTCCCACAGCATCTGGCTTTCGACGATTCCGCTACCCCAGACCACGACTCTCATCGGCTTCCCTTTCCCCTTCTTGCCTGTCAATTCCAGGTATCGGCGGGGGTCGGTACGACCTTTACCGGAATCGCGGAACCATCGGTCAAGAGATTTCCCGGCTGAAGTCGAAACCGAACATACGGCGCCCCAGGAGGCCCGCCTTGTGGGGAAACGTCCATTTCACGAACCAGCCCTCGCTCTGACAAGCCCGGATGGGCTAAGGATGGGCGGACGCACGCCCGACTGCAGGGGGCCGGGATGGACGAGAGCGACAGCCCAGAGCTCGATCTGCGGGACGAGATGGCCGCGACGGGGGTCAACGGCGCCCCGCCGGGCGAGATCGACCTGACGGACCGGCTGCGGTTCGCCGCCTGCGCCCTGGCCGCCGACTTCGGCGACCGGCTCCCGGCCCAGCTCGCCGAAGCGCTGGTCTTCAGCTCCGCCCAGGGCCTACTGGTGTCGGCGTCCGTCACCGAGTTCGTCCCGATCCTGGCCGAACGCCGGGCCCGCCAGGCCATCCGCGCCGGTGCCGCCGCCGGTCCGCGGCCGGCCCGGGCCGCGTGGTCGCCATCGTCGTTGCCGATCGCCAACGGCCCCGCCGCCCCGACGGCCCGTCCGGCGGGCCCGCCGGTCCCCGCCGCTCCGGCGCCTCCCCTGGCGGCTCCGGTGGAGCCGCTCTTCGCCCTTCCTGAGAACCAGCTGGTTCGGCTCCGGGTCGAGGTGGAGCGGGCCCAGATGCGGTTGGCGGACTGGAAAGCGGGGCTCGAGCCGGCTCCTTGATCTTTCTCCCCGACCACCACCTGAGGGACGCGAATTGGCAGCACTTGTCAGCGTTAGTCAGCACTGACACTCTTTGTGGCCGGGCCGAGCGTTTCCGCTGGCCGGGGAGGGGATGGAGACGATGGGGAAGTGGCTAGGGGCGGTCGCCGTCGCCGCGGTGCTGGCGACCGGCGGAGGTGCCGGGGTTCGTCCGGCGGCCGCGGCCGACACGCCCGGGGGTTCAGGAGTGTCCCCCACCATGGACATGGGCCCGACGTGCTCGCCGGCGGGTACGTCGCTGGCGCTGACGGCCGATGGCCACAAGTTCGACAAGGACTGCCTCGCGGTGCCGGCCGGTGAGTCCTTCACCATCCGGTTCGACAACAAGGACAGCGACCGCCACAACGTGGCCATCCTGCCGTCCCACACGGCGACCACGACGCTCTTCGAGGGCGACATCGTGCAGGGGCCGAAGAGCCTGACCTACAACGTGCCGGCGCTGAAGCCGGGCACATACCACTTCCACTGCGAAGTCCATCCCAACCTCATGAACGGCGCTTTCATCGTGGGCACCGCGGCGCCGGCTGCACCCGCACCCGCACCCGCCCCGGCCCCGAAGGCCGGCCCGACGCCCGCCCCGACGATGTCGATGGGCGACGCGCCGGCGGCCGGCCCGGCCCCGAAGACCGCCGACGGCGCACCGGCGGTGGCCAAACCGGCGCCGGCCGCGGCGGCCGCCCCGAAGCCTGACGCGGCGGCGATGCCGTCCCGGCCCGCCTCCAGCGCCCCCGCCCCGAAGGCCGCCGCGGTTGGCGGCTCGACCCTGCCCCACACCGGGCCGCACTCGGCCCGGCTCCTGCTGATCCTGGGCGGCGGCGCCCTCGCCGCCGGTGGCCTCTCCGTCCTCGGCGGTGCCCGCCGGGCCGGATCCAGGGTCTGAACCGACCAACCCCGCCGTACGCCGACCCCGAGCGCAGGACCCACGACGACGTGGGCTCTCCGGTCGGGGTCGGCGCGTCCGGCCCCGCCGCTTCGGTCACCCGTAAGGCTGGGCTTTCCCATTGCCGCAGCCGTGCGCTGGTCCTATATTTAGGCCCACCTAAGATCCGTGTGCGGCATTGGTGGGTAAGGAGGGTGGGGTGAACCGAAGGTCCGTCGGGAGCGCCGTGGCCGTTGTCCTCGTCCTGACCGTGGGCGGGGTGTCCTGCAGCTCGGGGAGCGACAAGACCAAGGCCTCGGGGTCGAGCAGCGCCCCCGAGGACCACCGCGCCTCCGCCGCCGAGGTCAGCGCCGGGCTCGGGACGATCAACTCCCTCGCAGGTCAGGTCGGGCTCGCCGCCAGCGCCGATGCCAAGGCCGCCAAGGACCTCAATGCCGGGATCGAGCCCGCCTGGCAAGCCGTCGAGGGCACGGTGCGGGCCAACGACAAGGACCTCTACATCCGCTTCGAGGATGACTTCGCCGCCTTGGCCAAGGCCGCCGCCGCCGGCGACGGACCCAAGGGGCAGCAGGCGTCGGCCGACATCGCCGACGCCGTGAAGGCCTACCTGGCCAAGTTCCCGGGTTGACGGGACGATGACCGGAACCATCACCGACCACCGGCCCCCGCTCCGCCGCCTGCTCCCGGCGGTCCTCCTGGCCGCGGCCCTCTGGTGGCTCCTGGCCCCGGCGGCCGGAGCGGCGGGGAGCGTTTCCCGCACAGCGGCCGTCCGCCAACTCGATCAGGTTCGCCAGTCGATCGACCAGACCCTGGAACGGGTGAAGTCGGGGGACGCCCAGGACGCCTTCGCCGAGGCCAAATCCGGCTACCTCAACCACTTCGAGCTCGTCGAGATCCCGCTGCGGGTCGTCGCCCCCCGGCTCACCGCCGACGCCGAGACGAAGTTCGCCGAGATCCGGGGGCTCATCAGCGGCGGGGCCCCGACCGGGCAGATCCGCGACGCCGTCATCGAGCTGCGCCGCCTCATCAACGACAGCGAGCGCGAGCTGACCAGCACGGGGCTCGGCGCTCCGTCGGTGGTGGCCGGCCAGTCGTTCCTGATCATCTTCCGGGAGGGGCTCGAGGCCGTCCTCCTCCTGTCGGCCCTCCTCGGCTACCTCGAGGCGGCCAAGGCCTCCCAGTACCGCAAGCCGGTGGTCATCGGCATGGGGGCGGCGGTGGCCGCCAGCGTGGTGATCTTCTTCGTGCTGCGGGTCGTCCTCGACTCCCTCCCGTTCGGCCGGGAGGTGCTCGAGGCCGTCACGGCCATCGTCGCCACGGTGGTGCTCTTCTACGTCTCGTTCTGGCTCATCGCCCGGCTGGAGCAGCGGCGGTGGCTCGAGTTCCTCCGCAGCCGGGTGTGGAGCGCGGTGTCGGTCGGCTCCACCACCGCGCTGGTCCTGGTCGGCTTCACGGCCGTGTTCCGGGAGGGCTTCGAGACGTCGCTCATGTACCAGGCGCTCGTCTCCTTCGGGACTGGCCTCGTGGGCTGGATCCTCCTCGGCCTCGCCCTCGGCCTGGCCGCCCTCACCGTGGTCGCCTACGGGATCTTCAAGCTGGGCCGCAAGCTCCCCATCAAGACGTTCCTGTCCGGAGCGGTCGTGCTGCTGATGGCCACCTCGGTCGCCTTCCTCGGCAACGCCGTCCGCAGCCTCCAGGAGGCCGACGTCATCGGCCTCACCCCGCTCCACGGCTGGCCCCGGGCCCCGATCTTCCTGTCCCAGGCCCTCGGTTACTGGCCGAGCAAGGAGACCGTGCTGACCCAGGCGGTGCTGGCGCTCGTCTACGTGGCCGGTGCCGTCTACATGTTCGTGATCCGGCCCCGCGCCGCTTCGAAGCCTCCCGCCCGTCCGAAGGAGGAGCGGGCCCCGGTGCACGCTCCGGCCCGGCAACCGGCTCAGCAGCTCTGACCGTGGGCGTGCGGGTGGGGGTGGACGTCGGTGGGACGTTCACCAAGGCGGTGGCCCTCGACGGCGAGGCGCGGGTCGTGGCCCGGGCGGTGGTGCCGACCACGCACTCCCACCCCGACGGCGTGGCCGCCGGTGTCGTGGAGGTGGTCGGGATCATCGCCACGACACTCGATGCCTCAGGACAGGGCGCCGGCTCGATCGAGTTGGTGACGCACTCCACCACCCAGGCGGTCAACGCCCTGCTGGAGGGCGACGTCGTACCGGTCGGCGTCCTCGGAATGGCCACCGCCCCCCACGCCGGGAAAGCCCGCAAGCGGACCGCCCTGGCCCGCATCGACCTGACCGACAGCCGCACGCTGCGCACCGTCCACGAGTTCATCGACACCACCGGCGGGTTCGACCCCGACACCGCCCGGGCCGCCGTCGGGCGTCTCCGGGCGGCCGGGATCGGGGCGTTGTGCGTGGCCGAGGCCTTCGCCCCCGACGACACCAGCAACGAGGCCGCCGTGGCGGCGATGGCGGCCGAGGCCGGGATCCCGGCCACCACCTCCACCGAGCTGTCCGGCCTCTACGGGCTCGAGTTGCGGACCCTGACCGGCGCCCTCAACGCCTCCATCCTGCCCATCGCCCTGCGGACGGCGGAGGTCGTCGCCGCCGGCGTCGCCTCCGTGGGCGTGGCCGCCCCCGTCATGGTGATGCGGGGCGACGGCGGGGCCACCGACCTGGCCGGCTTCCGCCGGGCGCCGGCGCTCACGCTCTACTCCGGGCCGGCCGCCTCGGTCGCCGGCGCATTGCGGACGGGCGCCATCGGCGACGCCGTCATCGTCGAGGTGGGCGGCACTTCGTCCAATGTCGCCGCCATCAAGGGCGGCCGGCCGGTCCTGGCCTACGTGCAGGTGGGCCGGCACTCGACCGCGGTCCGGGCCCTCGACGTGAGGGTGGCCGGCGTGGCCGGCGGATCGATGCTGCGGGCCCGCAAGCGCCGGGGGCCGGGGGTGCGGGGGGCTCCCCCGGCACGGGTGTACGGCGTGGGGCCCCGCAGCGCCCACATCGCCGGCCTCCCCTACGCCTGCTTCGGCAAGGCCGACGACTACGCCGGCGCCGAAGCGGTCACGATCGCCCCCCGGCCCGGCGACCCCGACGACTACCTCGTGCTCCGATTGGCCGACGGCCGCCACATCGCCCTGACCAACACCTGCGCCGCCAACGCCCTCGGCCTCGTCGAGGAGGGCGACTACGCCGCCGGTGACCGCGCCGCGGCCGTGGCCGCCTTCGAGGTGGCCGGCCGCTCCCTCCGACTGGCCGGCGAGGAGGTCGCCCGCCGGATGATCACCGCCACCACCGACCTCCTCGGCGATCTCGTCACGGCCGTGGCCGCCCAGCACCAGCTGACCGCACCGAAGCTGGTGGCGGTGGGCGGCGGCGCCGGTGGCGTCGGCCGGGCCCTGGCCCGCGCGCTCGGGCTCCTGTGCGTCGTCCCGCCCGGAGCCGAGGTGATCTCCTCGGTCGGGGACGCCCTGTCGCTGGTGCGGGTGGAGCGGGAGCGCACCTTCGCCTCCGACGAGGAGGCCGACGTCGCCGCCCTCGTGGCCGCCGTCGAGGCCGAGGCGATCGCCGCCGGCGCGGCGCCAGCCACGCTGGACGTGCAGGTGCACCAGATGCCGTCCAAAGGGGCGGTGCGGGTGGTGGCGACCGGGGCGGTGGCGCTGGCCTCGGGCCTGGTTCCCGGCCGGGCGCCCGTCGGCCCCGACGAGGCGGCGGAAGCGGCGCAGGCGGCCGGCTTCCGCACCCCGGAGCGGGTCGGGTCGTACTGGCTGGCCCGCCACGGCGCCGGGGGCCGGGTGCTCCTGCTCGACCGGTTCGCCGACGTCGTCCTCGACGTGAAGGGCGAGGCGGCGACCGTGCCAGCCGACGCGCCGTCAGGGGCCGCCCTGGTCGAGGGTCTCGTGGCCGGGCAGGTCCGCCACATGGGCCCGATCACGCTGTCGCCCACCGTGTGGCTGGTGGCGGGGCACCGGCTGACCGAGTTGAGCGAGGCGGAGCAGGCCCACCCGGGCCGCCATCTGCCCACGGGCGGACAGGCCGTCGTCATTGTCGGCAGGGCGACATGATGCGCCCGACCCGTCGATCCCCCCGCCGATCCCATCTACCGGAGCTCTAGAGATGGCCATCTACGTTCCGAGGACGCGGCGGCGCCGCAACCTCATCCTCATCGGCGGAACCGGAATCCTGCTCGGGCTGGCCGTCGGCCTGGTGGCCGGGCGCTCTTCCGCCCCCACCGTCGAGGACCGCGTGCGGTCGGTGCGGACCGAGGCCCGGGCCATCGCCTCGCAGCTGCGGGTCGTGTCCCTCCACGAGGAAAAGTCGGCCGCGTCCTTCACCGGCGGGGGCGACGCCGGCGCCGACCTGGCGCTGCGCCGCACGGAGACGAACCTCCGGCAGCTCTTCCGGCGGGCCCCCTGGGTGAGCTCCAAGACGGCCGCCGACCTCACCGCCACCACGGCCGCCCTCCGGGCCGCCGCCCCCGGCCAGGCCCACAGCGACGCCTTCGGGAAGCAGGTCGACGGCTTGGCCGATCGCATCGAGGGGGCCTTCGGAGGCTGAACGCCACCTGTCCCCGACCGGGGATGCACCAACAACATCCGTAACATTTGTCACAATGGTCCACTGTCGTGGCGAATGGTCGGCCTCAAGGAGGCGAAGGATGTTGGATGAGCAGCAGCGAACCACACGTCGGAGGGTGTCCCGGACCCGGGTCCTCACCGTCGGAGCACTCTCGGCCCTGACGGCCGCCGGTACCGGCCTCGGCCTGGCGGCCCGGGCCGACCCCGGCGACCCGCCGGGAACGATCCGGACGATCGCCGGAGTGACCACGAACTACCGCCAGGGCGGGTTCTCCGGCGACGGCGGGAAGGCCACCGACGCCCAGCTCTACAACCCCCGGGCGGTCGCATTCTCGAAGACCGGTGATGTGTACATCGGCGACGCCCTCAACCACCGGATCCGCAAGATCGACAAGAGCGGGGTCATCACCACCATCGCCGGCAAGCCCACGGCCAGCAACGCCAACGGCAGCCCGAGCGGCTCATTCGGCGGCGACGGCGGGCCGGCGACGGAGGCCCAGCTCAACCAGCCCCACGGCGTGGCGGTCGACTCCAAGGGCAACGTCTACATCGCCGACAGCCTCAACAACCGGATCCGCCGGATCGGCGCCGATGGCGTCATCACCACGATCGCCGGGAGCGACGAGAAGCACGGCCGGCCCGACGGCCCGGCTGACAAGGCGATCCTCAAGTTCCCCAAGTCGATGTACATGTCGCCCGACGACGTGCTCTACATCTGCAACAGCGGCGGGAACACCATCGTCAAGATCGACCTCAAGGCCAACCCGCTCACGATCACGCGGGTGGCGGGCAACCTCTACAACAAGCGCTACGGCGGTGACGGGAAGTTCGCCACCGACGCCCAGCTCAACACCCCCGAGGGTGTGTGGGCCACACCCGAGGGCACCGTCTACATCTCCGACAGTGAGAACAACCTCGTCCGCAAGGTGACGCCGGACGGCAAGATCGCCACCGTCGCCGGCGACGTCTCGGCGGCGGAGAAGGCAGCCGAGACGAACCAGTACCCGATCCCGGCCGACTCCACCGGCGACGGCGGGCCCGCCACCGCGGCCCACCTGAACGGGCCCCGGGGCATCGCCTCCGACTCCGCCGGCAACCTCTACGTGGCCGAGGAGGGCGGGGCGCGCATCCGCCGGATCGACCCGTCGGGCGTCATCACCACCATCGCCGGCAACGGCCAAGCGAACCCCGACGGGCACAACCCGAGGGTGGCCGGCGACCCCGGGCCGGCCCCGGCCATGGAGGCGCAATTCAACACGATCCACGACCTGAACCTGGACAAGGACGGGAACCTCTGGATCGCCGACAGCAAGAACAACCGGGTGCGCATGGTGACCGA
>JAUZEX010000892.1 GCA_030838815.1 Actinomycetota bacterium | reverse complement strand
GGCGTGCTCGCCGCCCAACTGGCGGGCGATGCTGCCCCAGAAGTCCTCGGCCGCCACGACCGAGACCTTGCCCGACGCCGCCTCCGCTGCCGACCCGGTCGACCCCGCCCCCGCCCCCGCCACGGCCATGAGCAGCACGAGGCTGACCCGCCAATGATGTGTCCGCATCCTCTCCACCCTTCTCCACCGTTTGTAAGCGCGACGCTACTCTGCGAGTGATTCTCATTTCAACTCCCACTCGCTGCTAAATGCAAAGAGGCGCCCGAACTGGAGACCGGCGAAGTGGCTACTGCCAAGCCTGGTCGAGGATCGCCTGCACACACTTGATGTAGGCCGCGCTGGTGGTGGTGGCACCGGAGACGGTGTCGATCTGGGCGCTCTGGGCGTTGAGGACCTCCTGGCGGAGCATCGGCCCGGCCCGGTTGTTGATCTGCTGCGACCGCGCCGCGTGGTTGGGGAGCGCCAGGTTGGTGACGTCGACGATCTGGTGGCCTTGGAGTGTCAGCCGGACCTGCACGGGGCCGTACCTCGTGTCGACGACCGGGCCGTCCACCGTCTGGGCGCCCGGCGCGCCGGCGGTCGTGGTACTGGTCGTCGGGGCGGCCGTCGTGGTGGTCGTCTCTGGTGCCGCGGTCGTGGTCGTCGTCGGCCGCGCCGTGGCGAGGGTGGTGGGCGGTCGCACGGTGGACGTGGTGACCCGGCGGGCCGTGGTGGCGGTCGTCGCGGGCGGCGGCGGGGCGGTGGCCGGCGGCCGGGACGTCGCCGTGGTGGACGGCGGGCGGGTGGTGCTCGCCGTCGATGGGACGCTGGCACCCTCGGCCGGGGCCGAAGGCACGGTGGGCTGGGTCGCAGGCGGCCCGGACGCCGGCGGGGTCGGAGCCGGCGAGGTCGGAGCCGGTCCGGCCGTGGGCAGCGCGGCCCGGCCTCCGACCGTCCCGGGCCCGGTTCTCGACTCGACGAGCAGGGAGATCCCGAGGATCGTGGCCAAAGCGGTGAGGGCCGCCCGTTGCAGAACCCGCTTCACAGCTCGAACGCCTCGACGTGGATGCGCCGGGCGGGCACGCCGGCCGTCCGTAGCGCCTCCCGCACCGCCGTGATCATCCCCGGCGGGCCGCAGAGGAAGACGTCGTGGCGGTCGAGGTCGGGGACGACCCGCCCGAGGACGTCGGGATCGAACGGGTTCGGCGCCTGGGACCGGGGCCCGCTCCGGTAGTACACGGTGGCGGCCTTGCGGGCGGCGAGGGCGTCGAGTTCCTCCCGGAACACGATGTCCTCCGGGCGCGACACCCGGTACAGCAACGTCAATTCTCCGGGCGCGGCCGGGATGGCCTCGAACAGGGCCCGGATGGGGGTGATACCGATTCCCCCGGCCACCAGCAGGACCCGGCGGCGTGTCCGCCGGTGTTCGGTGAAGGCTCCGTACGGTCCCTCGGCGAGCACCCGGACTCCGGGCCGGAGCCGCTGCAGCTCGGCCGTGTGGTCGCCGCTGGTCTTCACCGTGATCCGCAGCCCGTCCGGGTTCGGAGCCGCGGACAGGGAAAACGGATGGGCCTGCCACCAGCCTTGGCGGGTGAGAAACCGCCAGGTGAGGAACTGCCCTGCTTCGGCCCGTAGCTCGTCGAGGTGGGCGCCCGTCACGTAAATCGAAACGACCCCGGGGGCTTCGGGCACGACCCGGCTCACCACGAGTCGGTGGCGCCACGCGTTGCGCACCGGGGCGCCCACCCGGTGGGCCAGAAGGAGTCCGCCGACGAGGACGTAGAGCCCGATCCACACGGCCCGGTTGACGGGATGGCCGACGAAGTCGTCGCCGTCGCTCAGCGCGTGCGTGAACGACAGAGCGATGGCCAGGTAGGTGGTGAGGTGGATGGCATACCAGGTCTCGTAGCGGACGGCACGACGGACGACCCGGGCCGAGACGACCCCCACCGCCACGAAGAGGACGAATCCGATCGTGGCGGTCACGACGTCGGGCAGGGCGAGGACGGTCCCGGTCTCGTGGAAGAACCCCGCGTGGTCGGCGCCCGCGTAGCCCCAGATCGTGAGCAGGGTGTGGGCGGCGAGCAGGCAGATCGAGTACTGGCCGTTCCGGCGGTGCCAGATGGCGAGCCGGTCCATCCCGATCAGGCGGTCGAGCCAGGGCACCCGGCTCATGAGGAGCACCTCGATGAGCACGAGGTATGTGCCCAGGAGGCCCGTCACCCGGCCGGCGGCGGTGAGCTGGGCGGCGAGGCCGTGGAGCGACCCGGGCGGGTTGTCGATCACCCACAGGCCGACGACGAGAATCGCCCCGGCCGTGACCGCCACGGCGACGGCGCTCTCCCGTCCCGGTTGGGGAAGCTGGGCCCGCACCGACGGGGCCGGGACCCGGTCGGGATCGTCGGGTCGCCGGGTGGGGGCGGAGACCGTGCGCATGGTTGTCCAGGGCTCCTGGCGCGGGGAATGTCCGGCACCGACGGTTCGGTGCATTGGGACATTCTTCGAACGGCTCGGCGATTCCTCCCCTTTGCAGGCCGCCGGAGGACGCCGGCCGGTCACCGGGCGGTCAGAGAACGTGCTCTTCTCTTCTCATGGCCCGCAGTGGCTAATTTTCTCTCCAGATGTCAAGCGAGCTCGGTCGGACGAAATCGCCCAGGTCCGCGAACGCTTCCGGGCCATCCTGGTCGTGTCCGCCCACCCTGCGCCGACCGGAGCCGTGCGCGTGATGGCTATGGCTCACGGCCATCCCGGGCCGGGCGTGGTGGGTCGGCAGGGCGAGTGTGAGGCGCTGCATGGGCTGCTGGATGAGGTGCGGAAGGGTCAGAGCCGGGTACTGGTCCTCAGCGGTGAGGCGGGCGTCGGCAAGACCGCGTTGTTGGAATACCTGGTCGAGCAGGCGTCGGGCTTCCGTGTGGTGCGGGCTCCGGGTGTCCAGTCGGAGATGGAGCTCGCGTTCGCCGGCTTGCATCAGTTGTGCGCGCCGATGCTGGATCGCCTCGAGCGTCTTCCGGTCCCGCAGGGCGATGCGCTGCGGACGGCGTTCGACGTTCGTCCCGGGTCGGCGCCGGATCGCTTCTTGGTCGCCCTGGCCGTCCTGAGCCTGCTCTCCGAGGTGGCTGAAGAGCAGCCGCTCATCTGCCTGGTCGATGACGAGCCGTGGTTGGATCGCGCCTCGGCGCAGGCTCTCGCCTTCGTCGCCCGCCGGCTGGGGGCGGAATCGGTCGGCTTGGTTTTCGCGGCACGCCGTCCGAGCGACGACGTGGCGGGGTTGCCCGAGCTGGTGGTCAAGCCTTTGCGGGAGCGCCATGCCCGCCTGCTGCTGGACTCGGTGGTCGCCGGTCCTCTGGACGAGCGCGTGCGCGACCAGATCGTCGCCGAGACTCGCGGCAACCCCCT
>JAUZEX010000891.1 GCA_030838815.1 Actinomycetota bacterium | reverse complement strand
TTGGCGGCGGCGATCCCGTCGGGCCAGCCCTTGTCCGTACCGCCCCGTTCGGGGCCCCAGTCGCGCTGGCGGCGCAGCGCCCGGAACTTGCGGCCGGGGTCGGTGATGGCCACGAGCGTCCGCACCTTCGGGAGGACCGTCCCGCCCAGGTGGCCGTAGAAGCGGTCGGCGTGGTCGCTGCACTCCCCGAGGCGGGCCTCGGCGGCCGCCGCGGCCCGGTCGAACGGCCCGAAGTGCAGTGGCGCCAACGGCCCGTGGTCCCGTCCGACGGCACCGTCGAGGCGGTCCCAGCTCTGGGCCAGGCGGACGGCGACGCCCTTCATGGTGACGTGACCCCGGTAGCGGGGCTCGAGGGCGATGTCGGCCAGCGCCGCCCGGATCAGGAGCCCCTCGTGGTCGGGGTCGTCGTAGAGCTCCTCGAGGAAGCGGTCCCAGCGCTCCTCGTGGGCCAGCTGGGAGCTGATCTCGTCGAGGATGCCGATGCGGGGCGGGAGGCCGGCCGCCAGGGGGTGCTCACCGAGGATCCGGCTGGCGAAGCTGTGGAGGGTGGAGATGGCCGCCCGGTCGGCGTCGGCGATGGCGGCCCGGCACCGGGCCTGCACCTTCCCGTCGGGGCTGTCCGCCGCCCGGCGCTCGAACGTGACCCGGATCCGGGCCGCCAGCTCGGCGGCGGCGGCCTCGGTGAAGGTGATGGCGGCGATCCCGGCCAGCGGCACTCCCTCGTCGATGACGAGGTTGGCGATGCGGCCGACGAGCTGGGTGGTCTTGCCGGTGCCGGCGCCGGCCTCGACGAACAGGGTCCGGCCGAGGCCCCGCCGGGTGATGATCTCCCGGGCGTCGGCGTCGAGGGTCACGGCGTCGCCTCGCCCGGGGGGTCGAGGATGTCCCGGACGGCCAGCTCCGGGGCGGCGATCTTGGCCTCGGCGATCTCGCCCCGGTCCCGGAGGCAGAGGTCGTCGAAGTCGCAGTGGTTGCAGTTCCCGTGGGTGTTGCGCCACGAGTCCCACTCGCCGGGAATAGCCGGGAACACGCCCCGCTCGATGCCGTCGACGATGCCGGCCACGACCTCGACGAACCGGCTCCGGCGCTCGGCGTCCCAGGGGTAGCCCCGCCGGGAGAAGCCGGCGTCCTCGTTGACCATCCAGTAGTGGGCCTCGGCGGCGGTGGCGCCGAGGAGCTGGACGGCGGCCTCCGAGTACAGCCCGAGCTGGAGGGTGGTGCCGGCCTTGGTGGGGTCGCCGGCGGCGATCTTGTCGTACTCCTCGCCTTTGCCGGTCTTGTAGTCGGAGACGATGTGGAGGCCGTCGGCGGTGACGTCGACCCGGTCGGCCATGCCCCGGAAGCGGATGGTCCGCCCGTCGGCCAGCGCGATCTCGACCGGCGGGGCGCCCTGCATCCCGAACGGCAGCTCGACCCGGGCCGGGGTGGCGCCGGTGGCGGCCCGGTGGGCGTCGTCGGCGGTGAGGAAGTCGTCGAGGAGGACCGCCAGCCGTTGGCGTTCGAGCCGCCAATGGAGGGGCCGGCCGGTGCGGCCGGTGCGTTCCAGCTCGTCGAAAGCGGCGGTGGCGATGGCCTGGAGCCGCTCCCGGTGAGAGGCCGACCACGGCGTGGTGGGGGCCGGCGGTCCGGCGTCGATGACCTCCTGGAAGAACGTCTCGAGGATGGCGTGGAGGCCCGAGCCGCGGTCGAGGGCGCTGATCTCGACGATGCGTTCGGGGTCGTCGCGGTCGCCGAGGCCGAGGACGCTGCCGAGGAAGTAGCGGAACCCGCAGGCGGCCCAAATCTGCAGCCGGGTGGCGGAGAGCAACTCCCCGCCGGCGGGGCTGGGGACGGGCAGGCCGGCCAGGTTGCCGTCCCACTCGGTGAAGTCGGGTGAGCGGCGGGCGGCGACCCCGGCGAAGCCGCGTTGCACGGCGGGGGTGGCGGTAGCCGGGTGGCGGGCCGGGTCGCCGCCGCCGTCCACGTGGGCGGCGAGGGCGGCGAGGTCCCGGTCCAGCAGCGACGCCCGGGCCGTCGCCGGGGACCGGACCCCCGCCCGGTAGGAGGCGACGACGTCGACGACGGGAGCGCCGAGGGCGGCGAAGTCGGTGCCGTAGACGGTGTGTCCGGCCAGGGCGCTGGCCGTGTCGAGCAACCAGCGGGACGGCAGCTGGTGGCGCCCGCCCCGCAGGTCGCCCCGGGGGAAGGTGAGGAACCGCCGGCCCGGCGGGGCGGCGGCCAGGGCGGCCAGGAAGTGGCGGTGCTGGTCGGTCATGCGGCTGGCCCGCAGGGGCAGCTCCCCGTCGATGGCGAGGGCCCGGGCGGTGTCGGGAAGGAGGGCGTCGTCGCGGCGGGGGGCGGGGCACTGCCCCTCGGTGAGCCCGACGATGAACACGGCGTCGAGGTCCTGGCCGACGGCGCTGTGCAGCGGCCCGTAGACCACGCCGTCGCCGAAGCGGCCGACCCGGCCCCGGGTGACGTCGAGCTCGGCGGTGAGCGCCCGGCGGAACACGTCCGAGGACGGGTCGGGTTCGAGCTCGTCGAGGGCGGCCAGGCGGGTGAGGGCGTCCTCCACCC
>JAUZEX010000879.1 GCA_030838815.1 Actinomycetota bacterium | reverse complement strand
CGCGAGGCCGACATCGACGCCGCCCCCTCCGCCTCCACGCCCACCACCCTGATCCCCGGCCGGAGCGCCTTGAGGGCCGCGCCCACCCCGCTGATGAGCCCGCCGCCGCCGACGGCCACCACCACCGTCCCGGTCTCCGGGGCCTGCTCGGCCAGCTCCAGGCCGAGCGTGCCCTGCCCGGCGATGACCAGCGGGTCGTCGAACGGCGACACGAACATGGCCCCGGACCGCTGCGCGTGGGCCAGGGCGCCGGTGAGGGCATCGTCGAAGAAGACCCCGCCTAGCACCACCTCGGCGCCGTAACCCCGGGTCGCCGCCACCTTCGGGAACGGCGCCGTGGCGGGCATGAAGATCGTCGACCGCACCCCGAGCAGGGAGGCGGCGAGGGCGACACCCTGGGCGTGGTTGCCAGCGCTGGCCGCCACGACCCCGGCGGCCCGCTCGGCCGGATCCAGCCGGGCGATGCGGTGATAGGCGCCCCGGATCTTGAACGACCCCGTCCGCTGGAGATGCTCCGCCTTGAGGAGGACGGGCCGGCCGACCAGGGTCGAGAGATGCTCCGACCCCTCGACCGGCGTGCGGCGGATGACCGGGTCGAGGAGGCGCCGGGCCGCCTCGATGTCGTCGAGGGTGACGAGCGGGGGCGCCGAGGGAACCAGGAGGCGGATCCTACCGTCGGTATCGTGGGGCATTCGCCCGAACACCGTCCTCCGGCCCCGTCCCGCCCTCGGCCTGCCGGTACTCGCGATCGTGATCGCCGTCGTGATCGTCGCCGCCGCCGTGGCCGTGGCCGTGCTCGCCGTGTCCCGCGGAAGTAACGGCCAGGAGGCCACCGCGCCCGATGGCCCGCCGCCCGCGCCGTGGCAGGCGAAGGGCGTCCGCCGCTCCGCCGTACCGCCCGCCTATGTCACGGCCTGGGACCGGGCCCGCAACCGCACCCGCTGTGCACTCCTGTTTCCCCTCGACGGCGGCCCCGCCCTGAACGGGGCCCGGGCGACGGGCGAGCGCACTCCGGACGACAACGGGTGGGACATCTTCCTGACCAACGGCGCGGGCAGCATCGAGGTCCTCGGCTTGTTCGACGGGGCGACCCGGCCCGACACGACGTCCGACGCGCCGAGGTACACGAGGACGTGGGCCGACGGGTCCGTGGCCCGGTACACCGTCGACGTCGGCAACGCCGCCCCCGGGACGTTCGACCCGAACTCGTCGCCCTTCGAGGCCGTGCTCACGATTCCCGGCCAGGGCTGCGGCTACCGGATCTACGACACCCTGGGGAAGGACCACCTCGAAGCCGTCTTCGACCGGC
Source organism: Actinomycetota bacterium (assembly GCA_030838815.1). Taxonomy (GTDB): domain Bacteria; phylum Actinomycetota; class Acidimicrobiia; order IMCC26256; family BP-133; genus BP-133. The sequence goes on along the minus strand of JAUZEX010000879.1, from coordinate 1,300 downwards.
TGAGGTTCATGGGCCGCTGATGGCCGTCAGACGGAGACGCCCTTGCCGATCAGGCGGCCGATCAGGTTGCTGACCAGGCCCACGACGGCGGCGATGGCGACCATGCGGACGCCGCCCCGCAACGGGCTGCGGCCGGTGAGGAGACCGATGGCCGACCCGACCACGAACAGCGTGACGGCCGAGAGCGCGACGGCGACCACCAGCGCCGCCGTCCCCCCGCCGGCCAGGAATGGAATCACCGGGATGAAGGCCCCGACGCCGAAGGAGCCGAACGACGACAGCGCCGCCACCCAGGGGGAACCCAGATCCCCGGGAGCCAGGCCCAGCTCCTCCCTGGTGAGGGTGTCGAGGGCGCTCTCGGGCCTACGCATGATCCGCCCGGCCAGCGCCTTGGCCTCGTCCTCGGAGAGCCCTTTGGCCTGGTAGATGAGGATCAGCTCCTCGAGTTCTTCCTCGGGGAAGGCGCTCAGCTCCTCCCTCTCGACCGCGATCTCCCGCTCGTAGAGTTCCCGCTGCGACTGGATCGACACCCATTCGCCGGCGGCCATGGAGAACGCCCCGGCCAGGAGCCCGGCCAGGCCGGCCAGCAGGATGATGTTGCGGTTCGAGGTGCCGCCGGCCACGCCGAGGATCAGCAGCAGGTTCGACACCAGGCCATCGTTGACCCCGAACACCGCCGCCCGGAGAGCCCCGCCGGCACCCGCCCGGTGCCGGCCCTCCGACCGGGCGATCTGCTCGCCCTTCCCACCACCGCCGAGGGCGGCCACGGCCCGGCCATGGGCCATCTCCTCGGCCGACATCGTCTCCGGAGCCTCGGCCACGTCGCGGTACTTGGCCGCGTCGGCGGCCTCCAGCCGCAGCACCAGCGGCAGCACGGTATCGGCGCCGAACCGGTGGGCCATGGTCGACAACAGCCGGGTCCGCAGCGTCCGCTTCGGCGGGGGGAACTCGGTGACCCCGGCCTCCCGCAGGAGGCGCTCCCAGTGCCCGGCGTGGCGCTCCTCCGCCTCCGCCAGCCGGTTCAGCACGTCCCGTCGGCGGCCCTGGGACGCGTCGGCCAGAGCGCGGTAGAGGGCGGCGGAGTCGAGCTCGTCCTCCCGCATCTCCTCGAACAGCGCCAACCGGTCCGGTGCCACGGCCATAGCTGGAAATGTACCCCTGGAAGGTGAACCCGAGTCCGGGGTCAGGTTTCCTAGTAGCCGACCTCCCGCAGGCACAGCCCCTGCGGCGGGGCCACCCGGCCGGCGACGGCCCGGTCCCTGGCCCGCAGCATCCCCATCACCTCGCCGGCCCGGCGGGC
>JAUZEX010000830.1 GCA_030838815.1 Actinomycetota bacterium | reverse complement strand
CTTCACTACGCTCCCGACCGTGACCGCACCGACGCTCGTCCTCCTCGCGGCCGGCATGGGGTCCCGCTTCGGGGGGCCCAAGCAGATCGCCCCGATCGGGCCGGGGGGTTCGGCGCTCATCGACTACGCCGCCCGTGATGCGGTGGCGGCCGGGTTCGGGCGGCTGGTGCTGATCGTACGGGGCGAGATCGCGGAGACGGTCGAGCGCCACGTCGCCGAGCACTGGCCCGGCGAACTCCGGCCGGAGTACGTCCGCCAGGACCTCGAGCCGGCGGCGGTGGCCGCCACCGCCGCCGGTCGGCTGAAGCCGCTGGGCCCGGCCCACGCGCTGGTCGCCGCCGCCCCCGCCCTCGACGGCCCGTTCGGGGTCGCCAACGCCGACGACCTCTACGGCGCGGCGGCGTTCAAGCTCCTGGCGAACCACCTCGGCGGCGGCGGCGGCCACGCCCTGGTCGGCTACCGGCTGGTCAACACCCTGCTCGGCGACCGGCCCGTCAACCGGGCGTTGTGCCAGGTCGGCCCCGACGGCCGGCTGACCGGCGTCGTCGAAGGCGCCGTCCGCGTCGGCGCCACCAAGGACGGTGACCGGGAGCTGACCTGGCGGCCGGTCGGCGCCCCCGAGGCCGAGGCCCGCGTCATGGAGGGCGACGAGCCGGTGTCGATGAACCTGTGGGGGTTCACGGAGGAGATCGTTCCCGTCCTCCGCCGGGACTTCGCCGCCTTCGAAGCCGGGGGCGGCATCGCGGCGGGCGAGGAGCTGTTCCTGCCCAACGTCGTCGGGCAGCACCTCGGGCCGCCCGACGGCCTCGGCGTCACCGTCCTGGTGAGCGAGGGCCGCTGCCTCGGAGTCACCCATCCCGACGACGTCCCGCTCCTGCAGGAGACGCTCACCGGCCCGGCCTGGTAGCGCCGGGGCATGCAAGAGCGACCTTCACCGCCCTGCTGCGCCGCCACGCCACGACGGACTAGTGGTGACCGTGGTGTGACGCCCCGCCCCGGGACGGGGAGCCGCCGGCGGACGGCGGCATCACCGCGCCGCTGGCATCGGGCGGCGCCGGCGTCGAGCCGGTGAGGTCGTCGGTCTGGTAGAGAGCCATGAGCATGATGCCCATGGCGCCGGGGACGGGTTCGGCCGCGTTGTAGTCGGTCTGCAGGTCGAGCGTGTCGCCCTTGTGGACCACGCCCAGCGTGTCCCAGGCGCAGTAGCTCATCGACTCGATCTCACCCCCGTAGGCCGGTTTGTGTCCGTAGCCGGCCCACGACGTGCAGATGTGCTGCCCGGTGGTGAGGTTGGTCAGAACGGTGCGGACGCCGCCGGTGTGGACGTGGCCGCCCCCGGAGATGATCCGGCCACTGACCGTCGACGTCCACGTCCAGTGCTGCGACGTCGGCCCCGCCGGCGCGTTGTACTCCGAGTCGCGGCAGTTGTTCTCGTCCAGCCACAGCGGGGTGACGGCCCGCACACCGGGCGTGGACGCCGGCACCCAGTTGACCTTGAAGGTGAACCAGACGGTCTTCGTGACATCGGAATGGTTCATGATGTGGAAGACACCCGTCACCGGATCGCGGCCGAGGTGGTAGCCGTAGCCGTCGGGATAGCGCTTCACGGTGCGCTCGTTCCCCGAGGCCAGGAACCGCTCCCCGAGCCGGCCGAAGAAACTGTCCGCCCCGCAGGTCGTGTCGGGAACGCCGGTGTTGAACAGCAGGGCGTGATGGAGCATGAGCCCGGTGTCGAGGTTGGCCGGCGTGCCGTCGTCGTAGACGAGGTCCGGTTCGGCCCGGGTGATGAAGCAGTCCTCGCACGGCTTCGCCGCATCGGGGAGCACGACGTTGGTGTGGTCGACGTCGCCCCCCTTCCCGGCCGGGGGAAGGGTGAACGGGCCGTAGCGCACGGTCGTCACCTGCACCCCCGGGGCATCGGCCGCCCCGACCCCGTCCAGCCCGAGACCCGGCAGCACCAGCGCCACCGCGGCCAACCCCATCCCCAGTGCGGACCCCAGTCGCTTCATCATGTACGGGACCGTACCCGAATCGTCCGGCCCTCGACAAGGGGTCGCCACCCTCGGCGCGATCAGTCGAAGTCGGCCTCGGGCAAGGTCTCGCCGTACTCCATGACCATGCTGCCGGGGACCTCCTGGAGGAACAGGGCGAAGCCGTCCCTCGGCTCCCCCGTCACGGCGCTCCAGGCGTCGGCCAGACCGGTGATGAGGTCGTGCTTCACCTCCGGGCTGCGCCCGGCGCGGATGATCCCCACCATCCGGCCGTGGTGAACGGGCTGGTCACCGACGAACAGGTTTCCCGGAGCGAGCTCGATGAAGGCCACGTTCACGTACCGGGCCGGCGCTCCTGTCACCGCCGTGTGGACCTTCGTGACGGCGGCCGCGATCTCACCCTTGAGGCCGGCGCTCGGGCTGTCGGCCGGGATGTGGAACTGGTAGTAGGGCATGCGGCGACCGTACCAGTGCCCCGGAAGCGGTCCGATTCGGGCAAATCGCGCGTTTGGCGGCTTGTAACCCGATTGCAACAGGAATCGGCCCATTCGGGCACGAATGCCTCAACCAATGATCGGCGGCCCCTGTCGCCGGCGCGTGACGTCCCTGCTCCGACCCCCCAGAACTCGGAGCGGGAGGGGAGGTCCGATGGTTCGACGCGCACTTCTGCCGCTGTCGGTGGCGTTGGCGGCGGTGCTCGCCGCGTCCCTCACCCCGGCCGTCCCGGCCGGGGCGGCCAACATGGCCGGCGTCATCGTGCGGGACTCGAACTTCAGCCCGACCCAGATCACCGTCCAAACCGGCGACACCGTGGTCTTCGCCAAGGCGCAGGACGCCCATCTCACCCACTCGGTGACCTCCGACAGCGGCGTCTTCGACCAGGAGCTGAGCACCAACCAATACGTCGGGCTGCGCTTCCAGCAGGCGGGGACGTATCCCTATTACTGCAAATACCACGGCGCGCCCGGTGGCGCCGGGATGGCAGGCGTGATCTACGTGCAGGACTCCGGGGCCACCACGACCACCGCCACCACGGCCCCCGGGGCGACCACCACGACGACTGTGCCGGGTGCCACGACCACCACCAGCCCGACGACGACCACCACCAAGCCGCCGACCCCCCCGACGACCAAGCCGCCCAAGCCGACAACCACCACCACGACGAAGCCCCCGACCACCACGACGACCGCTCCCCCGCCCCCGCCGCCGCCGACCTACACGCCGCCGCCGCCGACGTACACGCCTCCGCCGGCGCCGCCGCCGTCCGGTCCCCCCTCCGGTGGCGTCGCGACACCGCCGCCGCCAGCGTCCCGCCCGACGAGCCCGGCCACGGCCCCGAAGGCAACACCGGCACAGAACGGCGGCGGGAAGGACCGGGCCGCCACCGCCAACGGCGCCAACAACAACGGCCAAGCGCCCGCGCCGCCCGCCCCGCCCACCGACGTCACCCTCCCGGCCCCACCGCCCGTCCTCGACCCGGCGGCGATGGACGCCGCGGCCGCCGCCGCCTCCGCCGCTCCTCCGCCCGACACGTCGACCACCACGGCGCCGGGCCCCGTGCCGGTGGTGCCGATCGATCAGTCGATCCTCGACACCCTGGCCTCCGCCAAGGGCGACAAGCCGCCCGACAACGGGTCGATGCTCCTCATCGGAGCCGCCCTCGCCCTCGCCCTCTTCGTCCTGTCCGTCGCCGCCTGGGCCTTCTACCACCGCTCGAGCCGCTACCTGCCCGCCTAGAGCAGCGAACGCCGAGCACCCTCGCGCCCGGGCCCGAGGCCCCGGGCGGAGGACGGGCTGATGCTGGGATCATCCCGTTCTCCGCCCGGGTGGGCGCGGCCACGAGCGTCGGACCCCGAGGGTCCCCCGCCAAACGCTCAGCCTGCGGCGGGGGCGGCCGATCCTTGCGGATGACCCACGGAATGGGTCTCTTCCGCAAGGAGCCTGGCTTGGATGCCGTGATGGAACCCGCTGTCATCGATCTCGTCCTGAGCGCGCTACCGGACCCGGTCGCACTCGTCGAGTCGGTGGTTCGCCGCGGCCGGATGCAGCACCGGGTGCAGTGGGCCACCCCGGCCTTCTCCGGCCTCGCCGTCGTTCCGCACCCCGCCGCCGACATCGGCGACCTCGGTCTGGGCGCCGCCGGCGAGGTGATCTGCAACCTGCTCGACACCGGCGTGGCCGGCACGGCCGACTCGGTGGCCGCCTTCCGCGACGGCGCCAGCGTCGCCGTGCGCATCACCGTCCATCCCCTCGGCCAGCCCGAAGGAAAGCAGCCCAACGGTTCGCGGCGCTCGATCGTCGTCGTCCGGGAGCGCTCCGAGGAGCTGCGGGCCGAGGAGCACCTGCGCCTCTCGGAGGAGCAGTTCCGGGTGCTGGCCGAACAGGCCCCGATCGGGATCTTCCGCTCCGACGTGGGCCTGCGGCTCGGCTACGCCAATGCCCGCTGCATCGAGATTCTCGGGGTCGGCGGCGCCGGGATGCACGGCAGCCGGTGGCTCGACACACTGGCCCCCGCCGACCGGGCCCGGGTCGTCACCGCCCTCGAAGGGGTGCTGGAAGGCGCCGAAGCGGAGGTGGACCAGGTGAAGGTCGAACGCCCCGACGGCTCCGCCCGCTGGGTGTCGATCCGGGTGGCGCCCGTCCTCAGCAGTCATCGCGCCGGCGGCTTCGTCGGCTCCGTGGAGGACGTCACCGAGCGCCGCCTCCTCGAGCAGGCCCTGTCCCACGACGCCACCCACGACCGGCTCACCGGGCTCCCGAACCGGAGCCTGCTCTGGGAAGCGCTGCGCGACCAGCTCGACCGGCCCGAGCCGGCGGTTGCGGTGCTGTTCGTCGACGTCGACGACTTCAAGTTCGTCAACGACTCCTTCGGCCACGAGACGGGCGACGAGCTCCTTCTGGCCGTGGCTGACCGCTTGACGGACGCCGTGCGGCCCCACGACCTCGTGACCCGCTTCGGGGGCGACGAGTTCGTCGTCGTCTGCGCCGACGTGCACGACGCCGCTCACGCCGAGCGGATTGCCCGCCGCCTCATCGAGGCGCTGGCGCCCGCCTTCACGATCGCCGGTCGCGAGGTCAGCGTGTCGGCCAGCATGGGGCTGGTGCTGTCGACCGAGGTCGGCCTCGACCCCGAGACGGTGCTGCGCGACGCCGACACCGCGCTGTACCAGGCCAAGGCCTCCGGCAAAGCCCGCTGGGCGCTGTTCGACGAGCGGGTCCGCCAGGGCGTGACCACCCGCCTGGCCATGGCCAACGCCCTGCGCCGGGCCATCGACCACGACCAGCTCACGGTGCACTACCAGCCGATCGTCGACCAGGTCACCGGCCGGGCCGTGGGCGTGGAGGCCCTGTCCCGCTGGTACGAACCCGAGTTCGGCCAGGTGTCGCCGGCCGTGTTCGTGGCCCTGGCCGAGGAGATGGGCGTCATCGACCGGCTCGGCCAGTGGGTGCTGTGGGCGTCGTGCCGGCAGTTCGCCACCTGGCAGTCCGAGCTCGGCGACCTCGCCCCCGCCTACCTGAGCGTCAACCTGTCGGCCCGCCAGCTCGCCACCCCGGGCCTGGTCGAGACCGTGCTGGGTGTGCTGGAGTCGACCGGGCTCGCTCCTCGGCGACTGTGCCTGGAGCTGACCGAGAGCGTGTTCATGGACGAGATCGAGGGTGCATTCGGCCAGCTGCGCGACCTCTGCTCCGTCGGCGTCCGCCTCGCCATGGACGACTTCGGGACGGGCTACTCGTCACTGTCGTCCCTGCGCCGCTTCCCCGGCGAGTTCCTGAAAATCGACCGCTCGTTCGTGGCCGGCCTGAGGACCGACCCGACGGCGCCGGCCATCGTGGCCGCCGTGGTGTCGCTGTCGGAGGCCCTCGGGCTGACGCCGGTGGCCGAAGGCGTCGAGACCGACGACGATGCCCGCCTGCTGCAGGCGCTGGGCTGCCGCTTCGCCCAGGGCTACCTCTACGCCCGTCCGATGCCCGGCAGCGAGGCCACCGCCTGGCTGCGGGGCTCCGACCTCCGGTCCGACCTGGGAGTGCGCCAATGAGCGGGGCCGCGATCATCGACGACGAAGACGCTTCGGAGGAGGACGCCGAGCGGGGGGCGCTCGTCGACACGCTCATCGAGGAGCTCGAACGGCTGCCGGCGCAGCCGTCGGTGGCGGTGCGGACGGTGTGGGTGGCCGACCAGCCGAACTCGTCGGCCAAGGACCTCGCCGCGGCCCTCACCGCCGACCCGTCGCTCACCGCCCGGGTGTTGCGGCTGGCCAACTCGGCCTACTACGGCCTGTCCCGCCGGGTGGCCGAGGTGAGTTTCGCGGTGACGGTGGTGGGCTTTCCCACGGTGCGGGCCATGGCCGCCGTCCACGCCAGCGGCCTGTTCGAGCCGGGCGAGCACACCGTGCCGGACGGGTACTGGGAGCATTCGGTGGCCACCGCCACGGTCTGCTCCGTGCTGGCCCCCCGGGCCGGGGTGCGGCCCAACCAGGCCTTCCCGCTCGGCCTGCTCCACGACCTTGGGAGCGCCCTCCTGTTCCGGGCCGACCCGCAGCGGTTCGAGGCGGTGCAGGCCGAAGCCCGGGCGGGGCGTGGGCTGCGGGCGGCGGAGAAGGCCGCCTTCGGCATGGCCCACGACGAGGCGGCGGCCCGGGTGTTCTCCGCCTGGCGGTTCCCGGAGACGTTCATCGAGGCCGTGGCCGACCACCACGCCCATCCCGCCACGCTGAGCGAACCGCACACGCTGCTGCTGGTGGCGGCGGAGGCGGTGGCCAGCCGCCTCGTGCGGTCGCCCTGCGCCGAACTGGAGCACGGTCAGAACGCCGGCCTGCGGGCCCTGAACCTCGATGTCACCGACGCCGTGGCCATCGCCCGCCAGGTCGAGGACGACGTCGCCCAACTCCTCCAGGCGTTCTCTTCCTAGCCCCGATCTAGCCCTCGGGCTGGTAGCCGTAGGAGTGGTCACACCACGTCTCGGTGTGGTGGCTCCCGTGCGGACGGTGGCGGCAGTCGTAGGAGCCGTCGTAGGGGCCGGGCTCGGACCACTTGGCGTCCCGTTGGTCGTTGTAGTCGTAGTAGTCGCCCTGGTAGCGCTTGTGGCGCTGGTAATGCCCGTTGGGCGAGTCGCCGGCCCACGCCGGCGCGGCCAGCCCGACGACCGCGGCCGCCGCCGCCACAACCCTCAGCGAGTTCCGCACGCCCTCTCCTCTCGACAAACCCGATAGGTCCGGCTCTACCCAGGGTCGGCGGTCGCTTACGCATCCAATGCCCCGCCCGGCCGTTTCGGCGCCCCATCCGCCGTCCACCGACTGTAATAGGGACCGTGTGGCGACGATGGGCGGTCTCGCTCGGCCTTGTGGCCGGGGTGCTGGCGGGCTGCCACGACGCCGGAAAGGGCGGCGGAGGGTCGTCGACCACCCGGCCCGGCGACGCCTCGAGCACGACGGCCTCGACGGCCCCGGCGTCAGGTCCGGGCGTGCTGGCGGCGTGGTTCTCCGACGAGCGCAACGGATGGGTGATCGGCGAGGAACCCTGCCCCCGACCCGGCTTCGACCTCGCCACCTGCGCCGTCGTCTCGAGAACGACCGACGGCGGCGGCGCCTGGACCCGGCTGCCCCGCCTCGACGTCCCCGGCCCCGACGGCGCCGGGGGGCCCGACTTCGTGAGCGACGTCCGCTTCAGCGACGCCCAGCACGGCTGGGTCTTCCGGCGCAGCCTCAGCGCCACGTTCAACGGCGGGAAGCGCTGGCAGCGGGTCGACCTCGGCAACCCCGTCGTGGCGCTCGAACCGTCCGGGCCCCGCGCCTACGCCCTCGTCGCCGGGTGCGGGAACACGGCCGGCGACTGCCCGGCGGCGCAGGGGCTGTACGAGGCGACCGTCAGCACCGGGCGGTGGCGGTCCGTCTCCACCGGCGTCGAGCTGCCCAAGAGCGACCTGGGCGCGATTCTCGTCAACCGCACGGCGGCCTACGCCTTCGCCGGCACCTACGACAACGATCTGAGCCACCAGGTCTTCCTGGCCCGCGGGACCGACGGCCGGTGGGTGCGCCGGACGCTGCCGTG
>JAUZEX010000799.1 GCA_030838815.1 Actinomycetota bacterium | reverse complement strand
CTTCGCCACCGTCCTGGGCTTCGCCGATCAGTTCCGGCGGCTCAAGGTGCGGACCAACGCCGACACCCCCGAGGACTCCGTCCGGGCCCGGGAGTTCGGCGCCGAGGGCATCGGCCTGTGCCGCACCGAGCACATGTTCCTTGGCGACCGGCTCGGGATCGTCCAGCGGATGATCCTGGCCGATGACGATTCGCCGGAGGAGGACGCGGCGCTGGAGGAGCTTCGGGCCCTGCAGAGGTCCGATTTCGTGGGGATCCTGGAAGCGATGGATGGGCTGCCGGTCACCGTGCGGCTCCTCGACCCGCCGCTGCACGAGTTCCTGCCCGACATCGAGGAGCTGGTCGTCGCCCAGGCCAAGGGAGAGCTCGACGCCGAGGGGGAGGTGCTCCTGCGGGCGGCCCGGTCGTGGCAGGAGGCCAACCCGATGCTCGGGACGCGGGGCTGCCGCCTCGGCATCCTCAAGCCGGGCCTGTACAAGATGCAGGTGCGGGCCCTGATCCAGGCCGCCGTGGAGCGCAAGCAGGCCGGCGGCGACCCCCGGGTCGAGATCATGATCCCGCTGGTGGTGAGCGGGCCCGAGCTGCAACTCCTGGTCGACTGGTCCCGGGAGGCGGCCCAGGCCGTCATCGACGAGTCGGGCGTCGACGTCGACTACCTCGTCGGCACCATGATCGAGACGCCCCGGGCCGCCATCGACGCCGCCGCTATCGGGGCGGTGGCCGAGTTCTTCTCCTTCGGTACCAACGACCTGACCCAGATGACGTTCGGGTTCTCCCGCGACGACGTCGAGGGCCGGATCATGACGCCCTACCTCGAGAAGAAGTTGATTCCCGCCAACCCCTTCGAGACGCTCGACCAGGTCGGGGTCGGGGAGCTGGTCCGGTGGGCCGTCGAGCGGGGCCGCGGTGCCCGTGCGAACCTCAAGCTCGGTATCTGCGGCGAGCACGGCGGCGACCCAGCCTCGGTCCACTTCTGCCACGAGGTGGGGCTCGACTACGTGTCCTGCTCTCCCTTCCGCGTCCCGCTGGCCCGGCTGGCGGCGGCCCACGCCGCCCTCGGCGCCGGTGGTCCGGGCACCACTGCCTGACCGTTCCCCGAACGGAATGACTAGTTCGTTCGGGCCACCCGGAAATGACGCGTTCTAGCCATGTTCTTCGGTCGGTGGAAAACCGACATTTCTAAGGACGGACGGAACAGTCCGGAGGGGTCGCTCCCAAGCCGCGGCGTCCCTCGACCTTGGAGGAGGAACAGACTGATGGACGACGTTCGGATGATGCGCCCCGCCGAGGCGGCCGATGCTCTCGGCGTCTCGCTCGCCCGACTGCGCCGCCTGGCCGCCTGTGGCCGGTTGGTCACTGTGCGGACCCTGGGTGGGCACCGTCGCTACCGCGAGGACGACGTGCTCGCCCTCCAGCGGTGGCTGCAGTCCCGCCGCGCCATCGGCGCCTGACTCGGGGGCTTCAACCTGCCTCCCCCGAGGCAATCGCAGCAAGCTCCGGGCACTGGAGCGGAGCCGGAACCCCCTGCCGGCTTGTGCTCCATGTTCGGTCGGGTTGAGCTTATGCTCGGCCCTGGACCCCGGGTTGAGCTCGCCGAGTCCCCAGCCTCGGTAGGGCTCCCCGGGGTCTTGTTTTTTTCCGGGGACACCCCGTACCCGGGGTTTTCTGTCTCACCCGCTCGTTACCCTCAGAGCATGATCGAGAGTGAACGCGCCCGGCGCTGGGCCTCCACGATGGACGGCCATTCCGTCGAGGAGATCCGGCTGGCCCATGCCGGGCCGGGGGTGGCCACCGGTGCGGCCGACCCGCTGACCCGGGCCGAGCGGGAAGCGACCGAGAGCCTCCTGCTCGTCTCCGGCGCGACACGGGCGGCCGGCGCGGGGAGCCGGGCCCGACCAGAGGATCCCGACCCGCTCCGCACCTGCTTCGAGCGCGACCGCGACCGCGTCCTCCACTCGACCGCCTTCCGGCGGCTGGCCGGGAAGACGCAGGTGTTCGTGTTCCCCGACGACCACCAGCGGACGCGGCTCACCCACGCCCTCGAGGTCGCCCAGGTGGCCACCGCGGTGGCCCGCGCCACCCGGCTCAACGTCGCCCTGACGGAGGCGATCGCCCTCGGCCATGACTGCGGCCACGGCCCCGGGGGCCACGCCAGCGAGGAGGCGCTCAGCCCCTACCTCGACGGCGGCTACGACCATGCCGTGTGGGGGGCCGACGTGGTGCTCGAGCCCCTCAACCTCTGCGCCGAAACCCTCGACGGCATCCGCAACCACTCCTGGTCCCGGCCGGCGCCCTCGACACCGGAGGGCGCGGTGGTGAGTTGGGCCGACCGCTGTGCCTACACCGCCCACGACCTGGAGGACGCCGTGCGGGCCGGCGTCGTCAGCCTGTCGATGCTCCCGGCGGTGCTGGTCGAACGGTGCGGCTCCACGCGCTCGAGCCAGCTGCGGGCCTTCATCGACGGCCTCGTCGAGGGCATCACGAAGACGGGCCAGGTCGGGATGCGGGCCGATCTGGCCGAGGCGCTGGCCTCCTTGAGGGCCTTCAACTACGAGCACATCTATCTCCGGCCGGCATCGGTGGCCCAGGCCGACGCCGTGGTGACGGTCCTGCAGGCGCTGGTCGACCACTTCGCCGACCGGCCCAACGCCCTCCCCATCGCCGCTCCCGGGGCCCCGGGAGCGTCCGGCGGCGACCTCGGCCTGCCCGCCGGCAGCCCCGAAGCGGTGCGGGCGGCCGTGACGTACGTGGCGGGCATGACCGACCGCTTCGCCTTCCAGAGCGCCGTCGCCCACCTGGGGTGGGACCCGTCCCGGCTCCCCGTCGGGATCGACACCGTCTCCCTCCGGCGGTCGCCCGGCGCCTAGGCGCTCCGCTTCGCGCCCGGCGCCCTAACCTCCATTCCCGGTGGGCATTCTCGACGAGGACGTGGCCCGGGTCAGGGAGGCGACCAACATGGTCGCAGTCGTATCCGAGCATCTCGCCCTCAAACGCGTCGGGCGGCGCTACCAGGGGCTCTGCCCCTTCCACGCCGAGAAGTCGCCGTCATTCTCGGTCAATCCTGAACTCGGGCTGTACCACTGCTTCGGGTGCGGCGTCGGCGGCGACGCCATCCGCTTCGTGCGGGAGATCGAGCACCTCGACTTCGCCACCGCCGTCGAGCGGCTGGCGGCCAAGGCCAACATCACCCTCCGCTACGACGACGCCGCCGTCACCAAGGACCGGCAGCGGCGCGACCGCCTCGTGGAAGCGATGACGGAGGCGGTGGCCTTCTACCACCGCCTCCTGCTCGAAGATCCCTCCGGCGGCCTCGCCCGCCGCTACCTCCGCAGCCGCGGCGTCGACGGCGACGTCGCCCGGGGGTTCTCGATCGGCTGGGCGCCGGACCGCTACGACGCCCTGTCGATTCACCTGCAACAACAAAGGTTCGCCCGCCAGGACATCCTCGACGCCGGGCTGGCGTTCGTGAACCGCGTCAACAAGCTGCAGGACTTCTTCCGGTCCCGGGTGATGTTCCCGATCTTCGACGTGCGGGGCGACGCCGTGGCCTTCGGGGGGCGGGCCCTCGAGGGCGGCCCCAAGTACAAGAACTCGCCCGAGTCGTCCATCTACCAGAAAAGCCGCGTCCTCTACGGCCTCAACTGGGCCAAAGCCGACATCGTGGCCCGGTCCCAGGCCGTGATCTGCGAGGGCTACACCGACGTCATCGCCTTCTTCGGCGCCGGCGTCCCCCGGGCGGTGGCGACCTGCGGAACGGCGCTCACCGAAGACCACGTGCGGGTTTTGCGGAACTTCGCCCCCAACCTCGTGCTGGGCTACGACGCCGACGACGCCGGGCAGAACGCGGCGCTCAAGATCTATCAGTGGGAGGCCAGCTACGAGATCCGCCTCTCGGTGGCCGACCTCCCCCCGGGCAAGGATCCGGCCGACGTCGGCCAGGAGGATCCCGCCCGCCTCGCGGCGGCCGTCGAGGCCGCCCGCCCGTTTCTCCAGTTCCGATTGGAGCGGCTCCTCCGGGGAGCCGACCTGACCAGCGTCGAAGGACGGGCGGCGGCGGCCAAGGCGGCGGTGGCCCTGGTGGCCGAGCATCCGAGCGACCTGGTGCGCGACCAGTACCTGATGCAGCTGGCGGAACAGGTGGGGATCGACGTCGACCGGCTCCGGCAGGCGGCGTCAGGGTCGGGCCGGCCCGAGGCCCCCCGCCGCCCGGAACCGGCCGGGAACGCCATCCGGCCCCGTCCTCCGGCCTACGA